>JAGHUS010000101.1 GCA_018064685.1 Bacteroidales bacterium
CAAGGACTCAAAATAGCAGGATTGGACGGAGATTCTTCGCTTTGCTCAGAATGACAAATCCTCTTGCGTCATTATAAAAATCTTTTTGATCACCTACTTAAGTATTATTCACTTTTCACTAAAAACTGAATCACTCTTACTTATTCAGCGTCCAGGCTTGTCCGTCTTTGGTGTCCTTGACCTCGAAGCCCAGTGCAGCCAGATCGTCACGAATCTTGTCCGACAGTGCCCAGTTCTTTTCTGCCTTGGCCTGCTGACGCTGCTCGAGCACCATGTTCACCACAGCACCGAATGCCTCTTCGCGCTCCTTGTTGCTGGCACCCGTGTCGACGGTGAGACCCAGGATGTCGAAAGCGAAGGTGCGGAAAAGGTCGATGAGAGCCTGTGCCACCTCGGCTGTGATGCTGGCCTTCTTGTCGAGCAAGGTGTTGACAACACGGCATGCGTCGAACAGGTGACTGATGACCATTGGCGAGGCCAGATCGTCGTTCATGGCGTCATAGCACTTCTGGCGCAACTCGTCCACGTATTTCATCTCCACCTGAGGCTGTCCCTTCACCTTCTGTCCCTCGGCAAAACGCTGCATAGCCTTCCATGCATCCATCAGTCGCTGCAGACCCTTCTCGGCACTCTGCAATGCCTCGTTCGAGAAGTCGACCGTACTGCGGTAGTGTGCCTGTAGGATGAAGAAACGAATGGTCATCGGACTGTATCCGCGCTCCAAACGCTCGTGCTCGCCAGCAAAGAACTGGGGCAGGGTGATGAAGTTGTTGTACGACTTGCCCATCTTCTTGCCGTCGATGGTTATCATGTTGTTGTGCATCCAGTAGTGCACCATCTGGTCGCCCTGACTGGCTACTGCCTGTGCTATCTCGCACTCGTGGTGAGGGAAGACGAGGTCGAGGCCTCCGCCGTGGATGTCGAAGTGCTCGCCCAGATACTTACGTCCCATGGCCGTACACTCGCAATGCCAACCGGGGAAGCCGTCGCTCCACTGACTGGGCCAGCGCATGATGTGCTCGGGCTGTGCCTTCTTCCAAAGCGCGAAGTCTGCCTGATTGCGTTTCTCGCCCACACCGGCCAACTCACGGCTTGCATCCTTGATGTTCTCAAGACTGCGACCAGAGAGGATGCCATACTTATGGTCCTTGTCGTACTTCTCCACATCGAAATACACCGAGCCATTCGACTCATAGGCATAGCCGTTGTCAAAAATCTCCTTGACGAGCTGCTGCTGCTCCATGATGTGGCCGCTGGCATGAGGCTCGATAGAGGGAGGCAGACAGTTCAGGGCGTTCATGGCATCGTGGAAGCGGTTGGTATAGTATTGTGCCACCTCCATGGGTTCGATCTGCTCCAGACGAGCCTTCTTGGCAATCTTGTCCTCGCCCTCATCGGCATCGTGCTCCAAGTGACCCACATCGGTGATGTTGCGCACATAGCGCACCTTGTAGCCCAAGTGCTTCAGGTAACGGAAAAGGAGATCGAAGGTGATGGCTGGACGAGCATGTCCCAGATGAGCATCACCATAGACTGTAGGGCCGCAGACATACATACCCACACGACCAGGTGTGAGGGGCTTGAATAGTTCTTTCTGACGGCTCAGCGTATTGTAAATCAATAAAGGCTGTTCCATATGTTGAGATAAAGTTAAAAGTTAAGAATTAAAAGTTAAGAGTTGGAAGTCCGACAGCCAAGAGACATTGGACTTGTGACCTTATCATCTAATACCAATTTTACAATTTGCCCGCAAATGTACAAAAAAAAGAGGGAAAAGAGGTTGTATACAAGCATTTATTCGCCTATCGCCCTAGAAAAAGACAAAATATATGCCATACAGAATTAATTTAGAATAACTTTTTGTACTTTTGTACACGATGGCAAGTTTACTTTTGCCGCACTGAACGAATGAAAAAGAGAATAGGCATAAACATAAATCATGGAATAGGCAGCTGTCTGCTGACCTTTGCATACAACATGTTGCTCGTGTACATCGTGTACATGCTGTGCCGCGTCATCTTCATTTTCGAGAACTGGAGCCTGATGGGGCAGAGCGCTTTGTGCGATACACCTTTCTGGCTGTTGCTGAAAGGCTCGCTCATGTTCGACACGTCTGCCATCCTGCTTTCCAACTCGCTCTATGCCGTGATGATGCTCTTCCCCTGCCACTGGAAGGAGAAAGCCGCATGGCAGACAGCGACCAAGTGGGTGTTCGTGGTGGTCAACAGCCTTGCCATCATCGTCAATCTGTGCGACTGCGTCTATGTGCAGTTCACCGGCCGGCGCACCACCACTACCGTCTTCAGCGAGTTTCAGCACGAAGGCAATCTGGGCAGCATCTTCGGCCACGAAATCATCAGTCACTGGTATCTGGTACTGCTGGGCGTGGCCATGACATACGCATTGTGGAAGGTGTACAGGAAGGCCGGCAAGACGATGAGCCAACGAGGCGACGAGACAGCCAACGAGACAAGGGGGCGCGGGAATACGGTGAAGCGATATGTGCCATACTACGTGCTGCATACCGTCGTATTCGTCCTGTTCGTCTTCCTCACCATCGGTGGCATACGTGGCGGTTTCTCGCATGCCGTTCGCCCCATCACCAACAGCAACGCAGCACAATATGTCAAGAACATCAAGGATGCTCCTGTTGTGCTCAACACATCCTTCTCGCTGCTACGCACAATAGGCAAGAAGGCCTATCCAAAGATGGAGTTCTTCACATCCGAGGAACTGGACAGGATATACTCGCCACTGAAGATGCCACGGCAAAAAGACCATGCCACGGATGCTGCGCCACACGACAGCGTGACGGCAAGCACAGCCAGCTTCTTCTGCCCAGAGAATATCAACGGCAAGAAGAATGTAGTCATACTCATCGTGGAAAGTTTCGGACGTGAGTTTATAGGGGCTTACAACAGGCAGCTCGATGGGGGCACATACAAAGGCTACACCCCCTTCATCGACTCGCTCTACCAGCACTCGCTGAGCTTCGACCTTACCTTTGCCAACGGCAGAAAGAGCATCGATGCCATGCCTAGCATACTGGCCAGCATACCTATGTTTATCGAGCCCTACATCACCGGTCATGCAGCCATGAACGATGTGAACAGCATAGCCAGCGAACTGGGCAGGGTGGGGTATAGCTCGGCCTTCTACCACGGAGCCGAGAATGGCAGTATGGGCTTCCAGGCCTTTGCCAACACAACGGGCTTCCAGGCCTATTACGGCAGGGACGAATACAATGCCGACAAGCGCTTCAAGGGCGATGCCGACTTCGATGGCACATGGGCCATCTGGGACGAGCCCTTCCTGCAGTTCTTCGCCTTGAAGACCAGCGAGCAGAAAGAGCCCTTCGTTAATGCCGTCTTCACAGCCAGCAGCCACCATCCCTTTGCCGTGCCCGAAACGTACAAGGAGCGCTTCAAGGAAGAGGGCGATAACGTGCTGCACAAATGTATCCGATACACCGACTACAGTCTGCAACGCTACTTCGAGACGGCCAGCAAGCAGCCTTGGTTCAAGAATACACTCTTCGTCATAACGAGCGACCATACAAACCAGCCTGACCATGACGAGTACAAGACCGATATGGGACTGTATGAAGGCAGCATCCTGTTCTACGACCCTAGCGGCGAGGTCGTCAAGCCTGGACGCCGTCACTGCATCGCACAACAGATAGACATCATGCCCACCATTCTAGGACTTCTGCAATATGACAAGCCCTACATTGCCTTTGGCAACGACCTGACACAGACGACCGACAAGGATACCTGGGCGGTGAGCTACAATGGCGGTGTCTATCAGCTTGTCAAAGATGATTGGTTGGTGCAGTTTGACGGAGAGCAGGTCAAGGCACTGTACAACATCAAGAACGACCCATTGCTGCAACATGATGTGGCCAGTAGGCATCCCGACAAGCGCGACAAGCTGAACACGCTGCTAAAGGCCGTCATGCAAAGCTATATGACACGCATGAACAGCAACACGCTCGTCGTGAACAAGTAACCGTTACTCATCCATAATCCTCGAATATCACACTATGAACGAAAAGATAGATTTCACAGCAGGAATGAATGTAGGCCAAAAGCTGGTTTACTATCTTCTCTACGGCTTTGTATATCTGCACTCACTGCTTCCACTGCGCGTACTCTTCGTGTTCTCCGACCTCTTGTATCTGCTTCTGTACTATGTTGTACGCTACCGCAGAAAGCTGGTACGCAAGAATCTGCGAGACTCTTTCCCCGAAAAGACCGAAGAGGAGCTGATCAGCATCGAACGTGGCTTCTATCACTGGTTCTGCGACTATATCTACGAGGCCATTAAACTGGTGTCGATGTCGAAAGAACAGATGAAGCGCCGCGTCACCTTCCACAACGTGGAGTATATACGCAAGCAGATAGAAGAGAAAAGAGGTGTCGTAATGTACTTCGGACACTACTGCAACTGGGAGTGGTTTACCAGTCTTGCACTGCACTTGCCACAGGACATCAAGGGCGGACAGGTCTATCATCCACTCGAAAACAAAGCCTTCGACACCCTTTTCCTGAAGATACGTGCAGCAATGGGGTCGGAGAGCATCTCCATGCTCAATGTGTTCCGGCATATCGTCAAGGCAAAAAAGGAAGGACGTGTATGCGTCATCGGTTTCAACTCCGACCAGTGTCCGCTTTTTCCCGCTACACGCTACTGGACTGACTTCCTGAACCACAAAGATACACTCTTCATTACCGGTACCGAGCAGATAGCCCGTAAATTTAATTTTGCCAGCATCTATTTCGAGCTTCGCCGACCTCGCCGTGGATACTACGACATCACCATCGTGCCCATAGCCGAGAATCCCAACGAACTGCCCGAATGGGAAATCACAGAACGATATGCCCGCCTTATCGAGAAGACCGTTCAGCGCGAACCCAGATACTGGTTGTGGTCGCACAACCGATGGAAGCGCACACTGGAAGGACTGTATGTGTGGGAGGAATACATGAAACAGAAACAAGAACAAAAACAGGCAAAAAATGGGACTGAGAACGGGTAAGAACTCCAAGATAGGCTACTACGTCAAGAGCTATTTTCATTTGGGAGTACCACGCATAGTGTTGAGGTTACGGAAGAAGAATCTCCTAAAGAATGTGGAGAAAAGGGCTGACTGGGAAACTATATGCCAGCGCGTAGACTACTACTGCAAGAACCTTGATGCGGCTTCCATAGACCAGACATTGTGGAAGGAGAAGGCTGTCTGCCTGCACGACCAAAAGATTAAGCATCCAAAGGTTTATTATCTGGATACCGTTCGCTATGCCCGCTACTTCGACCAGCACTTGTCGTGGCACATCTGCCATGGCGATGTGAACTATATACCCGAACTTCCTTCTATCTGCAAGAGCAGACCCATAGCGGGCAACAATGCCAATGCCACACTGATGAACATGGACAGGGTGCGTCATTTCGTATTTCTGCACGACAGCATCAAGTGGAAGGAGAAGAAAGACCAGGTCATCTTTCGTGGCGCCATCGGACAAATGGAGGGCACAGCCTTCAAGCAGAACCGCTACCTCTTCATGCAGAAGTTCTTTGGCCACGCCATGGTGGATGCCGGAGAGGTGATGGAAGGTGGAAAGTACATCAACGAGGAGTGGGCAAAGCCAAAGATAACGCTGTATGACCATCTCGAATATAAGTTTGTGATGGCATTGGAGGGCAACGATGTAGCAAGCAATCTGAAGTGGATCATGTCGAGCAACAGCATAGCCGTGATGCCCAAACCTCGCTTTGAGACATGGTTCATGGAGGGAACGCTGGTAGGCGACTACCACTACATCGAGGTGAAGGACGACTATAGCGACCTGGAAGAGAAGCTGAACTACTACATCCAGCATCCCGAAAAGGCTGAGGCCATCATACAGCATGCCCACGAATACGTAAAGCAGTTCCAGAACACGCGTCGCGAAGCCATCGTCTCACTGCTCGTACTGGACAAATATTTCAAACAGACAAATACAGGAGTATGAATCAACCACTCATAACCGTCATTACAGTTGCCTTCAACGCACTCGAAGCCTTGAAGGAAACGGCGCAAAGTACATGGATGCAGGACTATCCCAACCTGGAATACATCATCGTGGATGGTGCATCGAAGGATGGAACGAAGGAGTGGTTAGAAAAGATAGAGAGTCAACGAGGCAATGAGGTAAAGGGGCAGCGAAGCAATGTGGCAACGGGGCAGCAAGGCAATGAGGCAATGAGTTGCCCTGTACGCTGGATAAGCGAGCCCGACAAAGGCATCTACGATGCTATGAACAAGGGTGCTGCGATGGCTAAAGGCGAATACTGCATCTTCATGAATGCGGGCGACACGTTTGTGGACGAGCACGTTGTGAGCAAGATGTTTGTAGAGGCAAAGGAAGAGGCTGACGTGGTATATGGCGACATCATGAAGAACGGACAAGTGAAAGGTTCGCTGTCGCCCCGCAACTGCCACAAAATGTTCTACTGCCATCAGGCTGTCTTCACTCGCACCAGTTGTCTGCGAGAGATTCCCTTCGACATCAAGCACCGCTATTCGGCAGACTTCAAGCAAGCCAAACAACTGTTCCTGGCTGGCAAATGCTTTCAGTACATCAACATGCCCGTTGCCAACTTCGACACCAATGGTGTATCGAACACGCAGCGTTCAAAGGGACTTTGGGACAACGTCAAGGTGGTGTGCGAAGTCGATTCCTTCAAGGACAAATGCCGCTTCCTGCCCCATCTACTATTCCCTTGGATTATGTGTAAGTTGAGAGGAAAGTGAGACTTCGTAGTTAAAAGTTAAGAGTTAAGAGTTAAAAGTTAAAAGTTTCGCACCCTTGAAAATAGTTCAGGTATAAACTGACAACTTTTCAACTTATAACTCAACTTTTAACTCTTAACTTCTTTACGACTGCATCTTCGAAAAATTGAAGATCTTGTCGATAGTATAGACAAGCACACACCAGCTGTTTCCACCATAGACGTTTGGATACTGCTCTCTTGCCTGTTGCTTTGTAGCCTCTTTTGCACGCTTCCAGCGTTTGATGTATTTACCTTTCAGACAACTTATTTGATAGGATGACAGACACAACATATTGATTGCATTGTTCACAATCGCAGCATTCTCAAGAAGGGCTTCGTCGTGTCCACGCACCGACACCTTATTATTATGTTGGCGGAAGTAATTCAAGGGTTCGGGATGCTCGATAACCTTACCCTGCATACACATTTCAAGCCAGAACTGATAGTCTCCGGCATGTCGGTACTTCTTGTATTCAGCACTGACACCCTGCACATATTTCTTTCTGAACACCACCATACTGGCGTTGTAGGGAGCATTATAGTAAAGCATTCTTGTCAGGCAGAAGAAGTGCGAATTGTACACTCCACCATACTTGTACTTTGAACGTCCATCCCACACATTAGGCAGAATCTCCTTGCCTTCGGCATCAATGATATGAGAGTGCGAGAAGGCAAGTACGGCATCGGGCTCACTGACCAGCTTGTCCATCATCTTCGACAAGAAGGTAGAGTCCGCTTTGTCATCGCTCTCCGCTATCCATACATACTCTCCCTTGGCCAGTTGCAGTCCTTTTTCCCATTGGCAAAAGGTGTTGCCTGTATTCTGCTCGTTAAAGATAATATGGGCGATATGGGCATCGTTGCGGTATTGCTCTATAACCTCTCTGCTATTGTCCGGCGAACAATCATCAATGATGATGAGTTCGAAATTCCCATAGTCCTGACTCAAAATACTTTCTATCCGCTCAGGCAGGTACTTTGCGTGATTATAACTGGGCAGAATAACGCTTACCAAAGGATTATTTTGCATAGTGTTATCGTTTAATGTTGAGTCTGTCAAGATGAGAACCTAGTGTATTATAGGAATTGTTCTCTACAATTAACTGACGACAATTATGTGCAAATTCTAAGTATTTCTCTCTATCAGA
The DNA here is from genome assembly GCA_018064685.1 of Bacteroidales bacterium. Taxonomy (GTDB): domain Bacteria; phylum Bacteroidota; class Bacteroidia; order Bacteroidales; family Bacteroidaceae; genus Physcousia. The sequence goes on from JAGHUS010000101.1 coordinate 7,962, forward strand.
AAACAGAAGTTCAATCTTTTGTTTCAGTTGGCTTGCAGAACGCTCTTTCACCAAATAACCGCTCTTGCCATCGCGTATCAAATCTGGTATTCCACCAGAATTAGTTCCTATACACGGAACTCCACAAGCCATCGCCTCCAAAATCATATTCGGATAATTGTCTGCTACAGAGGTTATCACAAAGACATCGCTGGCATTATATGCCTCTACCAGCAATCGGTCTTCGTTTATAAAACCTGTTGCCACCACATTGATAGGCAGGTCCTTGGTGAATTCCTCGCTGGCATTGCCTATCACAAGTGCTTCGTAGCGGTCAGGATTCAGCTCTTTCAGGCAGTCATGAAGCAGTTGTCCTCCTTTATACACACTACCCAGGTCGGCAGCACCTATCAGGATGGTCTTCTTCGAGACATCCAATCCTAACTTCTCCTTCGTAGATGTTTCAAGCGGCTTATACAAGTCAGTGTCAAGCAGATTGGGGAAGACATACACGTCCTTGCCCTTGCCAAGGGTGCTCTCTCTCACACACTCAGCAAGCCAATTGCTCGGAGTGACAAAATGCAGATTGTCGTACTGCCTCCATAATTGCAATTTCTCTGCTAGTTGGCGTTCTATAAACTGTCTAGCCTTGTCGTTGCTCACCAACGGACACGACTTGCATTTGTCGGTGTATTCCTTGCAATGAAGCGAATAGTGACAGCCTCCAGTAAAGGCAAACATGTCATGGAGATACCAGTAAGTAGGTTTGCCCAGTCTCAGTATCTTCTCAATCCCCTTGACAGAGAGTGTATTAAAACTTATCCAGTGCAGAAAGATCACATCCGCCTCGCGTACAGCCTTGTCTTTGTGAAAGGGATGGCCATACTTCATCACGCTAAAATTGCCCGTTGGACCCATCTTCTTCAAATCTCTACGGTGCAACGTCTTATATAGAAGTTTAAGCGGAGAGCGAAGACCAAAACTTAACTTACGTACAAACGCCTTGTTCCCTCGCTTTGAACGTACAAGAAGCTGTGCATCAATATGATTATGAAGATTGGCCTCAACGTGACGGCAAGCCGCAATGGCAGCTCCACCGCCCACATCCATTGAGTTAATATGAACAACTTTCATTTTACAATACTTGCTTGATTTATATAGCACATAAATAAGTCTCTCTCACTCTGCTCACCTACCTTTTCTAGCGTTTATCTATATCGTCAAAGACGGTTTGTATGTAAGCTTTAGCCTTGTGCAACTGCTGTTCGGGCTGGGCACCTTCACTCGTTGTCATCTTGTCGGAATTGTAGTCGTAGATGATGCTGCACGAGTCGGTAACCATGCCAAAGAGACCGGGACAAGAGAATACGGCATAATGGGGTGCATTGGCATCGAGAATGTCCTTTGAATAAGTGAACTCGCTGTGGTCGATGCCCAGCAAACCCAACAGGGTAGCGGCAAGGTCAACCTGCGAGGCGATAGTCTCTATTTGCTGAGCCTTGCTGATGACGCCTCCCAGCATCAACATGGGTACCTGATAGCGGCAAAGCTGATAGTTGTCAATTGGATTGGGATAAGCGCCAAGATGATCGGGAACCAAGACGACGAGCGTGTTCTGCCATGAAGGCAAGGCTTTGAGAGATTCGATGAACTCGCCAAGACAATGATCCACGTAGGCAAAGGCATTCAGTTCGGGTTCTTTGAAACTACTCTGATACGGTACCTCGAAAGGCTCATGACTGCTGGACGTCTGAATGACGTGGAACGAAAGTTTGCTGTCTGACCCAATATCCTGCAAGGCACGACTGAAGAGGTGTTCGTCCTGCACGCCCCATTTGCCCGTTCGCTGACTGCTGGGGAAGTCTGTGTCGGAGACAAGTCGTTCGAAGCCTGTCTGCATGACATACGAGCGCATATTGGTGAAGTTGGCATCGCCACCATAATAATAGCTCGTGGCATAGCCATGCTGTCTCAGCGAGTTGGCGATAGAGTAGAGATGAGCCGTCTTATGACTGTACTTCATCAAGCTATGCTCGGGTTGCGAGGGGAAGGCACTCAGGATGCTCACCAATCCACGGTCGGTACGGAAACTCGTAGCGTAGAAGTTATTGAAATACAATCCTTCCTGTGTATATTTCTCTAGGTTAGGCACTACATTCTTTACCCGTCCACCCTTGTTCATAATCAAGTCGGAAAAGCCTTCCAGCACAACCATGATGACGTTCACATCCTTCGTCTTGAGTACAACCTGAGCAGAATCTGCCTCGCCATTATTGCGCAGCTTCGTGTAGCACAATGGCTGGAAGGTCCGCGCTGCCTCGTCATCATCCATATAGCGGAACATCTCGCCGAACTTATTGGACTTGGAGGCTGATTCGATGAAGCTGAACACTGGATTCACCGCAGCATGGTTGAGGGGCATCTGTGTGGAGAAATACACCGAACCCGTGTTGTTGGTTGCCGTAGAGAAACCACCACGAATGGGGATGATGAGTGAGGTACCAAGGAGGACAAGTACACCCACTTCTGCTACATACGGCTTCCATCCTGTATGTTTCGCATCAATTTCGAACAATGCCTTTGGCTTCAGTATTTTGTTGAAGCCATAGTTGAGTGCTACAGTAAGAAGAACAAGGAAGAAAAGCGCCAACAGTATCTGCCAAATGGTGATACTGGCCATGGCATCGGTAGGCGAAGAGGTGAGATAGAAGAGGGGAGTGGTGTCGAGCGGGAAACCCCAATAGGGATAAAGGCACAGATTGGCTATGATTGCCAACACGTACAAGAACGACTCCACAGCCAACACTCCATGCCAAAGCCAGAGCCATATCTTATTGCCCTTACTTTCTGGCTTTGATGAGAATCCTTCTGGCTTAGATGAGAATTTATAAAGGAGCAGCAGTAAGGGAAGAGCGGTCAAGTAAGCTGCTACAGCCAGGTCAAGGCGAAGACCATGACCGATGACAGCCATCCAATCGCCCAACGAGGCATCCTGCAACAACGCTGTGTTGCAAAGCAAGAAGAGCGGTTTGCTGATGATGCCCACAGCCAACCACAACAGAAACAGCAATATGACGGTTTTTATTCTCTTCATCACTTCGTTACTTCACTACTTGTTACCTCCCCCAACTCGTTAACTTGTTGACTCCCCAACTCGTTGACTTGTTGACTCCCCAACTCGTTGACTCCCCAACTTGTTGACTTGTTGACTTATTGACTCGTTGACTCGTTGACTTATTGACTCGTTGACTTATTGACTTGTTGACTCGTTGACTTATTGACTCGTTGACTTCCCAATCCCCTCATACACACTCATCAACTGAGCCGCCAAGACCTTTGGATGCAGTGTAGTCATGGCTTCCTTCATAGTCTCCACGGCCAGTGTATCGTGCAGCTTGTCATCGGTGATGAGGCTGTCCATAGCCTTGCTCAAGGCCTCCGTGTCATTGGGGTCGACAAGCAGAGCATGGCTGCCTGCTGCCTCGGGCAGAGAAGAGACATTGCTGCTGATGACGGGACATCCCGACAAACGAGCCTCGACAAGTGGAAGGCCAAAACCCTCGTAGAAGGATGGATAGACGAAGAGGCGTGCCATGGCGTAGAGTTGCTGCAACTGCTCGTTGGAGACATTGCTAAGGAACCTGCACCACGGCTGCAATCCGTGTTCGCTGACATACTGCTCCACTTCACGCTTGTATTCACGTCCACCTCCCACAATCAGCAAGGGGATGCGAACCGAAGCGGGAAGCATCTCCAAAGCCTTTACTGCACCCAACAAGTTCTTTCGACTGTTGATACTGCCCACATAGAGCATGAAGGGTTCTGAAACCTCCCGTTGCAGCATTTCTGAAAAGACGCTAGAGTTTTTTTGAAAAGACGCTAGACGATTTTCAAAAAACTGCTGCGTCATTTTTTCATCGCCCATAGAGAGCATCTTCTCTGCCCTCTCATAGTAGTAGGGAGAGACGGGCTGATAGACCACATCTATCTTGTCTGCCTCGACGTCATAGAAGCGCAGAATATCCTGCTTGGTGCATTGGCTGATGGCGATGATGCGATCGGCATGTCTGACGGCATAGCGCCATTTCATGTCGTATATCTGTCGGTCCTGCCAATGATACATCTCGGTGAAAGTCTTGAATGCCACATCGTGGATGGTCACTACCGATGGAACGCCACTGCGACGAATGCCCACTGGCAGTTCGTTGCTCAATCCGTGAAAGACATCAGCCTTGGCACATCTCACATCGTGAGCCAAGCGGAATGTGCGCCACAATCCTCCCTTCACCATGCCAGTAGGCTGAAGGGTTTTCAGCAAGGGATGGTGCAGATAAGGCGATGTAACCTCGTTCTGCTTAATCTTTGGAGTATATAGAAGATAATCATTCTCGGGATAATACTGTGTGAGAATGTCCAGCGTAGTCCTACTGTGATTACCCAATCCGGTAAAATTGCAATAGGCTCGTTTGGCGTCAAAAGCTATCCTCATAATGATTATTCTAAAATTAAATTGTATTCTCTCTATGTTTAAGACAACAATTTACTAACAATCTCTTCTGGCGTGATATTGTTCAGACAACGGAAATCGCCGAACTTACATGGTTTATTGCCGAATATGCTGCACGGCCGACAAGGCATATCGAGCTGGATGCAACGGTCGGATGTCTGCTTCCAGCCCATAAATCCGCCCAACGGATGTGTGGCTCCCCAAATGCTGTAGACAGGTGTCGTGGTGAGCGAAGCCAGATGCATATTGCCGCTGTCCATTGTCAGCATGCAGTCGAGTTGTGAGATGAGCTCCATTTCCTCGGCCATATTCTTCAGTTTGCCCACTGCCGAATGTGCCTTGTCGTATTTCTTCTCCCACTCTTCCATCAGCGTCTTCTCCTTGTCACCGGCCCCGAAAAGGTGAACCTCGACTCCACGTTCGGTGAGTAGCTGCACCACCTTCTCCATCTTGTCCAAGGGATAGATCTTGCCTTGATGGGCAGCAAAGGGAGCAATGCCAATGCGCTCAACGGATTTCTTCATACCTCCATCATCGCACTTTGCAGCGCCATCTCCCTTCATCGCCGTTAAGGCTTCATCCGAAACAGTCCCATCAACTGGGATAGACTCGAAGCCCAACAGCCTCAATGCCTTGGCATAACGCTCGAAACTCGTCTCCTGCTGTGTCTTTACCTCTGCAGTCAAGAACTGCTTTCGTGCCTTTCTGTCCTTGACGATGTGCGAGGTGGGAATGCCAGCCATCTTGAAGCGCATCCTGAGATACTTGGTGCGAAGCACATCGTGCAAGTCGCAAACGTGGGTGGGATGCAAGGCACTCAGTTCCTTGTACAGCCGGCCTAATCCCATCAGTCCCCCATAGTTGCGCGGATTGATGCCAAGAAACTTCACATTCTTGGGCAGACGCTGGAAGATGCTCCCTACAAAGGGACGGCTCACCATGGTAATCTGCATGTCAGGATACCGGTGAGCCAAAGCCTCCACTACGGGCACTGTCATCAGTATGTCGCCCAAAGCAGAGAAACGGATAAGGAGAATGCTTTTCACTTCTTACCGTACAGCACAGGATTGGTGCTGGGATCGTTATACATCTTCATCTGTTTGTATACCTTCATATACTTGCGTCCAGCCTCGAAGTCAGCGATGAGCTGGTCGATGGCTGTCGAGAGGTCGGTGCGCTGTTCGAGCAGCACATCCAGTTTCTTCTGGCACTGAGCCTTGTGCTCGGGTGTAGCGTCGGCACGATCTACCTGCTCCTGCATGTGATAAATCTTCAATGCAAGGATGCTGAGGCGGTCTACTGCCCATGCAGGACTCTCGGTGTTGATGGTAGCACCATCCTGAGCCTTTACATTATGATAGAGCGTATAAAAATAACTGTCAATCTGCTCAACCAGGTCGGTTCTGTCCTGGTTGCTCTTGTCGATACGACGTTTCAAGGCCAGAGCCTCTACGGGGTCGATCTGCGGATCGCGAATGATGTCTTCCAGATGCCACTGCACGGTGTCAATCCAGTTCTTCAGATAAAGGTCGGCCTCGATGGTGCCTGCCTCGTAAGGATTCTGGATGGGAGTGTCAACGTTGTCTGTCTTGTGATAGTCGTTGATGACGTTTTGAAAGATAGGATTAGCGAGTTCTGTAAAATTCATGTTGAATATTTTTTGATTTGTGCAAAATTAAGCAATAAATTTGAGATGGGCAACCAATACGTAGTATTTCGCGTGTTTTTTATTAAAAAATAATTGATTCTACACAAAAAGCCTTATCTTTGTAAAGTCAATAATAAATAAAGACATACATGAAACGAATACTTGCCTTGTCACTTACCCTGAGTTCTATGCTGGGCTCATACGCCCAAAAGCCCGTCATCTCACCTCTGCCTCAGCAAGCCGAGTGGGGCGAGGAAGCCTTTGCCTCATCAGTGCATTACCAGCTTATAGGTGATACTCAAGCTGACGCCGATGCCGTGTCGCTGTTGAAGACGAACATCAACATCGATACGGACAAGAAACTTAAAAGCAACATCCGTCTTATCATCGGTGAGGCTAACGATAAAGCTGTCAGCAAGTACAAGAAGGATATTCCAGAAAAGGCTGAAGGATACTACTTGAAAGTGACTCCCAACGAGGTTGTCATTGCGGGTCGCGACGAGAGCGGTACGTTCTATGGCGTGCAGACCTTCCTGCTGATGGCTCAGCAACAAAAGGTGATGCAGGTAGAGATGAAGGACTGGCCAAGTGTGGAGTGCCGTGGTGTCATCGAGGGTTTCTACGGCAATCCGTGGAGCCACAAAGACCGTCTTCGTCAGTTCGACTTCTATGGCAAGCAGAAGATGAACACCTATGTCTATGGTCCTAAGGACGATCCTTATCATCGTAAGTTCTGGCGCCAGCCTTATCCCGAGAAGGAGGCTGCCTTGCTGAGAGAACTCGTCAGCAACGCCAAGAAGAACAAGGTGCAGTTTGTATGGGCGGTGCATCCCGGAGTGGACATCAAGTGGAACCTGGAAGACTCTATCAATGTGGTGAAGAAGCTGGAGAGTGTCTACGACCTCGGTGTGCGCACCTTTGCCGTCTTCTTCGACGACATCTGGGGCGAGGGTGCCAAGGGCGACAAGCAGGCAGGCCTTCTCAACTACGTGACGGACAATTTTGTCCGTAAACACAAAGACGTGCAACCCCTCATCATGTGTCCCACCGAGTACAACAAGGCATGGGCGGGCAAGGAGTATCTGCCTACGTTGGGCGAGAAGATGTACCCCGAAGTGCGCATTATGTGGACGGGCAACTCGGTTGTCGACATGATCGAGAAGAACGATATGGAGTGGATCAACGGTCAGATTAAGCGCAAGGCTTTCATCTGGCTCAACTATCCCGTCAACGACTATTGCCAGAGCCGCCTTCTCATGGGCAAGACCTACGGCAATGGGCTTGACATCAACGATATGGTAAGTGGTTTCTGCTCTAATCCCATGGAGTATGCCGAGGCCTCGAAGGTAAGTCTCTACAGCATTGCCGACTACACTTGGAACATGCCCAAGTATGACAGTGAGGCATCGTGGAAACGTGCCATGGACTATCTGATGCCCACCAGCAAAGAGGCTTTCAACTTTTTCTGTATGAATAATGTGGATCTCGGAAAGACGGGACATGGCCTTCGTCGCGAGGGTGAAAGTCCCCTCTTCCTGAAGAGCGGTCAACCCATAGCTGACTTCATGATGCTAACCACCATGGCCAATGCGTTGCTGGCTGACAGCGTCAACAACCCCGAGATGCTGAACGAAATCAAGCCCTGGGTGGAGAGTATGAGTATGCTGGGCGAACGTGGTGTGCAGGTTTGCCTTATGTCTCAGGCACTCAACGCCAATGACAGCGTGGCTTTCATCGGTCACTACAAGTCGCAAGCTGCCATCGAGCAGGCTCAGAAGGCCATCACCAGTCGCAACTACGAGGGCTCTATCGTCAAGGCAAAGCCCGTGGTGAGTGGCGATGTCATCACACCATGGGTCAACGAACAGGTGGCTTCGATGGTGAAGGAGTACAAGAAGACGTACACCTACGATCTTGATGTCTTCCCCGTTCAGGTCATTCCTGATGGCGAGTACTTCATCAAGGTGAACGGTCAGTACCTCACCAATGCCGAGGCAGGTGCCGATCGTGTAGGCGATGCTCCCGTCTTCCAAGCCGAGCGCGATGTCATCAATCCACAACGCCAACAGTGGGTCATCGAACTCGACCCCAAGACCGAGCGTTATAAGATCACCAACAAGCAAGACGGCCGTTACATCAACGAGATTGGCCGTTTCTGGAAGAGCAAGAACAATCCCTACAGTGCCGATTGGAACACCTATATCATCGTGAAGAAGGTTGAAGATGTCAACGGGGTAAAGACTACACGATTCAGCATCCAGAATGCAGGTCTTGGTGGCAAGCAGTTCTGGAACGTGGATGGCGACCATATCACGACACAGAAGGACGAACAGTTTATCTTTGAAATAGAGTAGACCCCCCAACCCCCTAAAGGGGGAGAAGTAGACCCCCCAACCCCCTAAAGGGGGAGAAGTATTATAGTCATTATATTTATGGAGATATTAAAGGAAACAAGAAATAGCACTGCCAGCTCTCCCCCTTTAGGGGGCGGGGGGTCTTGCTCTCCCCCTTTAGGGGGTGGGGGGTCTTGCTCTCCCCCTTCAGGGGGCGGGGGGGCTGAGGCCTCAACTCCGTTACATCATTGGGCTTCACCTGACAGATATAATATTTTAAAAGAGTTTGCCAAGAAGAACCGTCAAAATATGACTCTGGCAGAAAATTATCTATGGAGACAAATGATGGGAAATTTTAAGGAGGCAAAGTTCAAACGACAGTTCATTATTGGAGATTATATAGCTGATTTTGCAAGTATAAAGCTTAATCTAATTATAGAGGTAGATGGTGGATATCATTCTGAACCCATACAAATAGAAGATGATGCGGTACGCACTACATGGTTAAATAAGATGGGATGGTCAGTAATAAGATTCACCAATGAGGAAGTACTCTACAACATAGACAATGTATTAAAAGTAATTCAATCACAAATAAATAACTTAATATCAAATAAAGATGAAAAACAAAAGTAATTATCTTTTTCACTTCCTGTTCTCCCCCTTTAGGGGGTTGGGGGGTCCTTTATTAACCCTCATCCTACTCTCCCCCTTTAGGGGGTTGGAGGGTCTTGCCCAAACCAGCATCACTCCTGATGTGCTTTCTACCCTTGAGAAGGCACAGACCAACACCGCTGCCGACCGCGCTCTGCGCAACGTCATCAGCAGTACCAGTATCAACAAGGTAGCACTCGATATGCAGCACAGCAGTGCAGCTACCGACACTTATTTCAGTCTGGAGACCAAGAACACTGGCATCAGCGATCAGCAGTCAAGTGGTCGTTGCTGGCTCTTTACAGGTTTGAACGTGTTGCGCCATCAAGCCATGAAGAAGCTGGGTACAAACAACTTCTTCTTCTCGCAGGTATACTGTTTCTTCTACGACCAGTTGGAGAAGAGCAACCTCTTCCTTCAAGGCATCATCGACACACGCAAGAAGGATATCGACGACCGTGAAGTGGCATGGTTGTTCCAGAACCCATTGTCGGACGGCGGTACCTATACGGGTGTAGCCGACCTCGTCAGCAAGTATGGTGTAGTGCCACAGGAGGTGATGGCCGAGACATTCGTCAGCAACAGCACCAGCGAGTTCAATAGTCACATCAAACGTAAATTGCGTGAATGTGGTATTCAGTTGCGCGAGAAGGCTGCCAAGGGTGCAAGCGAAAAGCAGCTTGAGGCTGAGAAAGTGGAGATGATGAAAACCATCTATCGCATGCTGAGCATGGCTTATGGCGAACCCGTGAAGTCATTTACCTGGGCACCGAAGGATGCCAGTGGTAAGATCATCGGCGAGGCAAAGACATACACACCCATGGAGTTCTACAAGATGGTGAGCGACGGAACCGACCTGAATGCCGACTACGTGATGCTGATGAACGATCCTTCACGCGAATATAATAAGGTTTACGAGATTGAATACGACCGCCATGTCTATGATGGTCATAACTGGCTCTATCTGAACCTCGACATCGAGGAGATAAAACCTCTCTGCATAGCTTCTATCAAAGATAGTTGTCAGATGTACTTCTCGTGCGACGTAGGCAAACAGATGAACCGTGCTACAGGTTTGCTGGATATCAAGAACTACGACTACGGAAGTCTCTTCGGTACTGAGTTTGGCATGAACAAGAAGCAACGCATACAGAGCCATGACAGCGGTAGCAGCCATGCTATGACCTTGATGGCCGTCGACCTCGACCATAACGAGCGTCCCACAAAATGGAAGGTGGAGAATAGTTGGGGTGCCAGCAACGGTTTTGCGGGTCATCTCATCATGACCGATGAGTGGTTCAATGAGTATATGTTCCGTGTTGTGGTGAACAAGAAATATCTGAATGAGGAACAAAAGAAACTTATGCAGCAGAAGCCTATCAAACTGCCTGCCTGGGATCCTATGTTTATGGATGAATAAATAATTTAAAGTCGTTTAGTCGTTTAGGAAATTAGTTGTTTAGGGGATATATGATTTATTCCCATACTAACTAAATGTAACATTTTCCTAAACGACTAAACAACTAATTTCCTAAACGATCAAACAACTTAACAACATGAAAAAAATATTTGTATTTATAGCAGCAAGCATGGTGATGCTGACGGCTTGCAACTCGTCCAAAGAACAAAAGAACGAGGAGAGTGTTGACAGTACAGCCAATGTAGAGAGTCAAGAGGTGTTGACAGAGACTATCAGCAACGATTTGGATAGTATCAATAACGCGCCCAAGACTGTTGTTCTCTGCAAGGAATTCATTGACTTCGAGGCCGAATACAACGGCAAAGTACAAAAACTCAGCGATTACTTTAAGGGTCAGCCCGTGCTGGTTGACTTTTGGGCAAGCTGGTGCGGTCCTTGTCGTGGTGAGGTGCCTAATCTGAAGAAGATACACGAGAAGTATGGTGACAAGATAACCGTACTGGGTGTAGCAACATGGGACGAGCCCCAAGAGACACTCAAAGCCATCGAGGAGGAGGGCATCACCTATGCACAGATGCTGAATGCACAGGAGGCAGGTAGCAATGCATACAACTTTGACGGTATTCCAGAAATCATTCTCTTTGCTCCCGATGGCAGCATTATACAACGCGGCTTGAGAGGCGCTGAGATTGAGAAGGCTGTTGTAAATTTATTAGGAATATGAAATATGCAATCATAGCAGCTGGCGAAGGGTCGCGTTTGGCCAAGGAAGGGCTGAACGACCCAAAACCGCTGGTAAGGGTGGCAGGTGAGTGTCTGATAGACCGCTTGCTGCGCATCTTCACCGACAATGATGCCGAGGAGATTGTGGTGATATGTCGGGAAGGCGAGGGTGCCGACGACCCAATGGTGCGTGTACGCAAACATCTTGAACAGATAGAAAAAGAGGGACTGAACGGAAAGCATATACCTCTTCGCTTCATCGTCAAGAACACGCCCAGCAGCATGCACAGCATGTTCGAACTAAGCAGCATGGTACAGGACAGCAAGTTCATTGCCACCACCGTCGACACCATCTTCAACGAACAGGATTTTGCATCTTATGTCAAGACGTTCGCTACATCGGATGTGGATGCCTTGATGGGCGTTACCGACTATATAGATGACGAGAAACCACTCTATGTAGCTATCGACGACGAACTGCACATCACTGGTTTTCTGGATGCCGATCCCGACAAACAATGTCGCTACATATCGGGTGGCATATATGGTCTTACACCTGTATGCGTAGAGACACTGCAACATTGCATCGAAAGCGGACAGAGTCGTATGCGTAACTTCCAACGCAATCTGGTAAGCGACGGACTACGACTCAGTGCTCATCCTTTCAGCAAGGTGCTAGACATCGATCATGTCACCGATATTGCCAAGGCAGAGGAGTTTCTAACCACCACTAAGAAATGACTATCTGCACCATATATCGCGAAGAGGAATTCTCGCCCAACTCGGTCGAGAAGGACAAGCTCATACTGGATGCTGTAAGCAATAATCTGAGAAAAGCAGGGCATGATGTGGAGGCACACCTTGCAACTGAACTCACACCTTCTATGCTCGGTTCCTTCGATATCGTCTTCAGCATGGCACGTGGCGTCCACACTCTCGCATTGCTTCGCGAAGCAGAAAAGGGTGGGGTGAAGGTAATCAACAGTGCCAACGGCGTAGCACAATGCTGCCACCGCTACGAACTGGAGAGACTGTTGCGATGCAAAGGAATAGCTGTTCCGCCTGAAGAGGGAGAGAATGGAGTTTGGCTGAAGCGAGGTGACATACCCACGCAATATAAGGAGGACATAGTATTTTGCCATACCGAGGAGGAACGAATAGAAACCATCAAGGCTTTTCGGCAACGAGGCATCGACGAGGTGGTGCAGCAAGCCCATATTATGGGCGACCTGGTGAAGTTCTATGGAGTGGAAGGAACAGACTTCTTTCACATTATGTATCCTACCGACAATAACTACTCCAAACTGGGATTTGAAGAGGCTAACGGACAGGCACAGCACTATGCTTTCGACATCAATAAGATGAAGCAAATGACAGACTTTGCAGCACAGATAGCTGGCATCAAGGTGTATGGAGGCGATGCAGTAGTGACGGACAAAGGAACGTTCTATATCATCGACTTCAACGATTGGCCTTCCTTCTCATGCTGTCGCGATGAGGCTGCAGAGGCGATAGTTCAATGCATAATTCATAATTCATAATTCATAATTTAAGTAGGTGATCAAAAAGATTTTTATAATGACGCAAGAGGATTTGTCATTCTGAGCAAAGCGAAGAATCTCTACTTTTGTCCCGTAGGCAAAAGTCCAAT
>JAGHUS010000109.1 GCA_018064685.1 Bacteroidales bacterium
ATAAAAAAAGCGAAACGAAGAAATAAAATCTTCATTTCGCTTGATATTTATCATTTTTTAACGTAGTTTGCTGAATTATCTATTGTGCATTGAGGATGAGGGCTGCAATGCTTGTCAGGTCGGCTACTGATATTATACCGTCGTTGTTCATGTCGGCATTCTTTATATTTATATTAATAGATGTGTCGCCGAGGATATAGGCTGCAACCATAGTCAGGTCGGCTACAGAGATCACTCCATCGCCATTGGCATCACCTGGATTCTTTGGCGTACCGCCATTATTATCAAGAATCAGGGATGACAGACTTGTAAGGTCGGCAACAGATATCTCACTATCGCCATTTACGTCGGCGTTCTTGAGGTTGATGCCTTCCGGTGAGTTGCCAAGGATGTAGGAAGCGAGCATTGTAAGGTCTGCCACAGATATATCACCGTCATTGTTTGCATCACCAGGCAGGACGACTGTACTTACGTATTTTTCCCATACGCCATCCTTATAGATAAACTGTGTGCCTTGCTCTTCACCGGCGGTATCAATGGTTGTGCCATCGTTGTTAGTAAGGAGCATGGAAACAACTGGTACGGAAGTAGGTTGGAAGTCATAGCCATTGACCATAGGTATGGAATCTACATCGTTGGTATAGTCGGAGGCGAGGATTATGGTGCCGGTGCCTTCGCTGCTGCAGATATTAGCCCCACCAAGAGTGGTGTACATCTGTCCTGCTGTGAGTGTTCCGTTTATGTTAAGCTTCGCATCGGTCATCTTAGCAAGAGTCTCATTACTCTTCAGATTGCCTCCTGCAGTACGTATGTTTCTGTTGTTGAATCCGTTGGCAATGGTAAAATCGACTGGTACGATATAGCCATTCAAGGCATAGATATCCCAGTTGTCTTTGTCGAAAATGGTGAGATGCTTGTCTGCAGCCATAATCATGGCAGCTGACTTGTCAATGTTTATCTCTGCACCAGGGAGCAAAGTGTATGAATAAGGGAGGGTGAGGGTGCCGTTTTTTACATTAACGGTGTAGTTGTTTGTGAGGTACATGTCGTAATCTGACGAACTCAAAGACAGGCCAAAGATGCTGAATGTTATGCTGCCGAGAGTTACGTCACCATCGAAGTCGTATGTCATGCAATCTGTCTCTGGATTGTAGTGACGTGTGACAATGGTGTTATCGTGCGTTGTGAAGATAGCTTCGTCAGGACCAAGGAAGTCAATATCAGTAGGATTGACCATAGTGTAGTCACCATTAAGGTTTGTACTGGTAATGTTCTGCGAACCTGGCATGAAGATAACTTCTGCCTCTACGTTCTGTACGGCATATTGATTGAAGAGGAAAACCTTGTCGAAATATGAAGAAGTACGGTTGCCACCACGCCAGTCGAAGAACTGTATATCCTCGTAAAGCTTGGTATCCTTCTGCATTATTACCTTGCCCTTGCCTGCAATGTAACCATAACAATACACATTTCCGTTGGCAACAATCTGCGTACCTTCATCCATATTGATAAGTCCGAACTTACCGTAAGGACTACCAGTGCCATAGGTCACACCACCACTTGGTGAACTTTGCATGGCACTTACGCTCAATTCGCCGTCAATGGTCAGTACAGCACCGTTCTCTATTTTAAGGGTGCGGAAAGCCTCTCCTGTAAAGAAACGTGGGTATGCAGCCTCAGCACTTGTGGTAAAGCATGTGTTTGCTATATCAAAAGGTATGAGGAGCATCACACCAGGCTTAACGGTAGCGTTGTTTTTGAGTGTGTAGTCCTCGGTGAGCGATATGGTATCATTTGCCACAGCAGCCTCAAGTGCTTGTTCGAGGGTAGGGTAGAAGGTGCCGGTGGTTAGGTTCTGTGCTACGCCCTGGATAGGATTAGTATCGGTAAGTGTATAGCGAAGACCTTGTTCGTATTCGCTTGTGTTGGATGCTATGGTGCAGAGATACTTGTTGCCGATGTATTCCTTGAGGTTTGTCTCGCGATTGAAATACCCCCCGGTGATGCTGATGTTGGCAGGGTTGATGCCACTGTTAATAATGAAATGAGTGTTGAACCCGGCATTGGCAAGGAAATGTCCGCCTGTGACATCAG
Source organism: Bacteroidales bacterium (assembly GCA_018064685.1). Classification (GTDB taxonomy): domain Bacteria; phylum Bacteroidota; class Bacteroidia; order Bacteroidales; family Bacteroidaceae; genus Physcousia. Next base: position 2,095 of record JAGHUS010000109.1, read on the forward strand.
TACGACCTTTGCTGCCAGTATAGTATAGAGTATAGGCACTGGTAAGTGAGGTGGCAAGAAGTGTGCCTGCACTTATGTTTGTTGAACTATTTGAGGAATATACGCAATAGGTAGAGCAAAATGTATCAGTATCATCATTGCCAGTGGAAGTATCGATCACACCTCCGTTCATCGTGAAGGTGGCATTGTTGGAAAGTTTTACGCCATAGTTGTTGGTTATGAGGGCTTGGGTATAAAGAATGCCGCCTGACAAATTCACGGTGGCAGCATTAGCATTTACAGCAATGGCACCTGCAGCATAGCGGTCGGAGATATCCTTAGTAGTCAGTTCTGTTGTGATGGTTCCGCCACATATGTTAACTTGGCAAGAAGTGCCTTCGGCAGAGATTGCCTGTGCCGAGTATAGTCCTTGCGCCAGAAGTTCTCCACCATTGTAATTGAGCGTGGTGCCATTAGCGAGATATATAGCTGTGGTCGATGCCTTGTATGTCTCGTTAGCCTGG
>JAGHUS010000189.1 GCA_018064685.1 Bacteroidales bacterium
ATTATGATCTTTTTAGCAGAAACAAGGACAAAGTCAAAGTATAATATGTCTAGACCCTACGTCACGCACCTAGAGCGCATTCGGATCTGTTTATATCAGAATCAAATCAGTTTCGCGGGTTAAAAATTGATTTGATTTGTTAATACTATATTTGTTTATATTTGCTAGAATGCATTGATTTCATCCACTGTAAGACGTGTCATATCTGCAACGTCTTCTACAGAGAACCCTTTTGAAAGCATCTTTTGAGCAATAGCTGTTGCCTTTGACATCTCACCTTCCGCACGACCTTCTGCACGTCCTTTAGCCTCGCCTTTCCTCTCTGCTGCAATCTCAATAGTGCGTTCGCGACTTATGCGGTCCCAGTATCTGTCGATAGTGTAGAGTTCTGCATCTGTGTAGGCAGATTCCTCTACCAGCTCAAGGGCTTTGGCAACGAGGGCATCGGAGGCAAGCTCAACTGGAGATTCCTTCGTGTTCTCATCTATTTCAGTAAGAAAACGGAGCCAGAGGGCAGCCATCCTCCTGTCCTGCCATGAGGACGGCTTGAACTTGGGTAATTCCACGAAGATCATTTCAAAGTCCTCGATAATCTCATCTGTGTGATTCCTATGCATCGGCACAAACTCATGGTAGAATTCATCAGGGAGTTCTGGGAATGCAACGTCGTTGATAAGACTCAACGTGTAAATTGGCTTTACTTCACCGTAATTTTCCCCCTTCTTCAGAGGTCGAGCGTATGCCTTGCACGTATTATATAAGGTGCGACGCTTAAACATGCCCGTCCAGTACATCTGCATCTCAACAAGGAACTGACGACCTACCGTATCCGTACAGCGCACATCGACTATGGTGTCTTTCTTGTCAGGATTCACGGGCACCAACTCTGCCGGCAGGTATTCTATGGACACAATCTCCTTGCCCGGCTGTAGTGGCAGCAGAGCGTTGAGGAAACTTATCATCAGTTCTTTATGTTCGGCGAACACCTTTTTGAAGGTTAAGTCTGCCTTGGGGTCAAGATACTTTGCCATATTGTTGGGTTGTTTGCAAAACTTTGCTGGCAAAGTTACAACAAAAAATGCAATCAGCAAAATATTTGGTAACAATTCTGCTAATTGCAAATGTAGTCTCTCTTCTTGGTTCGAGAAACAAAGGACAAAGTCCAAGTATATTATGTCTTGACCCTACGTCACGCACCTCGGGAGTTCACCCTGAGTGTGTCGAAGGACTTTCGGACCTGTTTATATCAGCATCTAATCAGTTTCGCGGGGTTAATAAATTGATTTAATTTGTTAATACTATATTGTTTATGTTTTTTTTTTGTTATAACGTTTGGCAGAACAAGTCAATGCCTATCACTTCGATGTGTGGAAAATCAATCTTGTTAAGAATGTTGAAATGATGGTCTTCTGTTACAATACATTTTGCATTTGCAGCAAAAGCACAATCTACAAACTTGCGTGTCCAGTACTATGTGTTCCTTTTCCTTCATGCGTATGGCGTGCGTTCATGAATATTGCGGAATTCTTCTACACGGCTATCGTTCAGAGTGCCATCTTCCCATAGCCTGTTCAATTCCTTGTCTGCTTCTTTTGCAAAGAATTCTGCCATGGCCCTCTTCATTTGTTTGAATGTTTCTTCAGACCTTATAAATGACATCATATTTATGACCTCACTTTGATATGTTGTTGATTGAACTGTTGACATGGTTTCGTATTGTTTGATTAGTTTATGCATTCAGAAAACAAGGACAAAGTCCAAGTATATTATGTCTTGATCCTACGTCACGCACCTCTCCCTTATAGGGCGAGGAGTAGGATTCGGTCATCAATTTCTGTTATAAGCTATCTAAGTCATTTCCGCGGGGTTCTTGCTTGAGCAAGCGTCAGTCTAAAGACGTGCCGAGCGAATAAATGGATTTAATTTGTTAATACTATATTTGTTTTTGTTGTGTGCTACAATGAGTTGATGTCTTCTGCGGTGAGTCCTGTAGCTTGCGCTACCTGTTCAACGGACATGCCCATAGACAAAAGGTTTGCTGCAATAGACATTTTTTCCTCTGCTCTTCCTTCCGCACGACCTTCTGCTCTTCCTTCTGCTCTTCCTTCCGCTCTTCCTTCCGCTCTTCCTTCCGCTCTTCCTTCTGCTCTTCCTTCCGCACGACCTTCCTTGATTGCTGATGCAATGCAGTCGTTCTGCACCATAATATCCTCCAAATGTCTGTCGTACGACATTTGCTCTTCCTTGGACATTTGCATGTAAAGAAGGTTTTGGCGTGCCTGCTGGAGTCCTGGTACGGTGGTGTCGTCCTTGATGTGCCCAGAACGGAGATAATCCAACCATTCCTCGAGTGGAGTGGTTGCCACCTTGTTAAATTCGTTCACGCGTACGAGGAAGTATTCGGGGAATACCTGTTCGGGTGTCTTCATTTCAATAACATCCTTTTCCTTAGTAGTAATCTGTAGGGTGTCGCCGGTATGAACGCCTTTGAAGGTCGTCTGGCCATGGTAGAGGTAGTCTGCTCCCTTGCCTAGGTCAAAGTAAAGAATACTGATGCTGTATACTTTCTTAACATTCTCGTAACTTTCACCCAAATGTATATGTTCGGTAATAGATTTTGCTACACCATAAAGGATGCGCTCCAGATAGTGCAGTTGACGTGTGAGCTGTATCTCGACAAGGATGATTTCACCTTTTGAGTTCTTGGCTTTTATGTCAACACGATTGAACTTGTCGTCTTCGGCCTCTTGGTTGCCCTCGCTCTCAAGGATTTCATCAATATGCACTTCCTCGTTGAGAAGAACTGTTATCAGCCCTTCCAATACACCAAAGTTTGCCTTGTTCCTGAGCATGCGCTTGGCAGCCCAGTCAAATCTTACATATTTATCCTTTGCCATAACTTAATTCTTTTTACGTTGGCAAATATAGTTATTATTATTTAATTTGAGAACAAATTACAATTGAAAATATATGTTGAAGTTGTTTTTTGTGTATTTATGCATGGAAATACACTGGGAAAGTGTCTGGTTAAGGCGGACGTAGTGGAGCTGGAGGGGACTTTTTGCGTCGGTAAAAAGTAGAACCCGAGTCCAAACTTTGGACGCGGGTTCAATAACCGAAAGTGGAGCTGGAGGGGACTTTTTTCGTCGGTAAAAGTAGAACCCGGGTCCAAACTTTGGACGCGGGTTCAATAACCGAAAGTGGAGCTGGAGGGGATTGAACCCTCGTCCAAACAGGGAAACCCTGTGCTTTCTACACGCTTATTCCAGTCTTGGTTTTCGAGTACAAGCAAGACCTGGACCACCAACTTGTACCTTATTCTCTAAATCTTCATCACGCGATAGAGACGTCTCGTGTGACTATTCCCGAATTTCCAGCACCGCTTGATCAGACGCTTCGGAACAAGAGCTTCTGAGCGATGTCTCGTCTCAGCACCTGGTGCCGAGATAAAGCCAGTAATCTACTGTACTTCGATTAGGCAGCGAGAGCGTAGTTGTTTTCGCCAATTAAATCTTCGCAGGTCAGAGATTATAGAGAGAGGCCAGCAACTCTCTGCGTGCTTACACAACGCTTCGTCCCGCTGTCAAATCCATGTCAGCCCCAGTTGTCAATTCATAATTCATAATGCATAATTCATAATTGGCTGGCGCGATGCCTTTGTCAATTCATAATTCATAATGCATAATTGGCTGGCGCAGTATGTCTTTCTCCTCTTTGAAGAGGGTGGGGACTTCTAATTGCTGGTGCAAAGGTACGCAAAATATGGCAAACGACAAAGGAAGTGTGCTTTTTTCTTGTGTTACGTAGTAAAAAAGTGTCTGAGACGGTGCCGGATGAGCAAAAAAATCAAAAAAATGCATTATCTTTGCAATAAATTAAGATTTTTTACGTTTTAATAAGTGAGTTCGCATGAAAAACATTACGCGGATAGTCCACTCATTGAACGTAAAAAGAAAAATGATACAGACTTTGGCAATCAATATAGAAGAGGCAAGAGTAAAGGATGGAATGAACGTCGTGGAACGCGCTTTGAAGCGTGGGACGGATATCGTTGTGTCGTTACTCGGACTGATATTCCTCTCGCCCGTGTTCTTGTACGTCTACATCAAACTGAAGAGGCAGAAGGACGGGCCTGTACTGTTCCGCCAGGAACGCATCGGCAAGGGAGGCAAGGCATTCAATATCCTGAAGTTCCGCACTATGCGGGTTGACAGCGAGAGTCAGGGCACTCCGCAGCTGGCCAAGAGCCATGACAACCGACTGACTCCGGCTGGCAAGTTTCTGCGCGAGCACCATCTCGACGAGCTGCCCCAGTTGTGGAATGTCTTCGTAGGCGACATGTCGTTTGTCGGTCCGCGTCCCGAGCGTCAGTATTTCATCGACAAGATCATGGAGGAGAACTCCGACTACGAGTTGCTCTATCAGATACGTCCCGGCATAACCAGCATGGCCACCATCTACAACGGCTATACCGACACGATGGAGAAGATGCTCATTCGCCTGCAGATGGACCTCGATTATTTAAACCGCCGCTCGTTGTGGCTTGACTGCAAGATTGTAATGACGACGGTAAAGCTTATTGTTAATGGCAAGAAATTCTAGTATGATAAAGAAAATCACCCTCATTGTGGCGCTCATCTTTATGGGCGCCATAAGTGCTTTTTCACAGTCGATGTCGGATGACCAGATCATCACCTACATCCAGAAGGAAAATGCGAAAGGTACGAGTCAGCAGAAGATAGTGACGGAGTTGATAAAGAAGGGTGTGACAACCACCCAGTTGCAGCGTGTGCGCCGTAAGGCTCAGACCATGCTGCAGACGCAGCAGAATGGCGGTAGCCTGATTGGCGACCCCAATGCGGCTGCCAACCGTACCATCAGGCGCACCCAGTACGACCAGTACGGACAGCCCATTGACGAGGGTGAACTGATGCGCAACAAACCTCTGGGCACCAACCAGTCGGCTTTCTATGTGGAACCCGACGACTCGCTGATGCTGTATATGGAGCAGAAGGAAGAGACGATGAAGGTGTTCGGACGTGACATCTTCAACAATCAGAACCTCACCTTTCAGCCCAGCACCAACATGGCTACGCCTGCCAACTATCTGCTGGGGCCTGGCGACCAGGTTGTCATCGACGTGTGGGGAGCCAGTCAGCAGACATTCACCGAGACCATCTCGCCCGATGGTAATATCACCATCCAGGGTGTGGGCCTCATCCGCCTGGGCGGTTTGAGCGTTTCGCAAGCCCGCAGCACATTGAAGAGCCGCTTGGGACAGCGATACAGCGACTGTCAGTTCAACCTCACCGTGGGCGACATACGCACCATCCAGGTACAGGTGGCCGGCGAGGTGAACGTGCCCGGAACATACAGTCTGTCCAGTCTGTCCAGTGCCTTCAATGCTCTCTATGCTGCCGGCGGTATCAACAACAATGGTACGCTGCGCGACATCAAGGTGTATCGCAGTGGACGCCAGATTGCATCGGTCGACGTGTATGACTACATCGTGAACGGCAACTCGGCCAGCGACGTGCGTCTGCAGGATAATGACATTATCGTTGTGGGTCCTTACGATTGCCTGGTGAACGTCGTGGGCAAGGTAAAGCGCCCCATGTGGTACGAGATGAAGAGCAGCGAGACGGTGAAGCAACTGATGGCCTACAGTGGTGGCTTCACGGGCGATGCCTATACCGACAAGGTGCGCCTGACCCGTAAGGCCGGGGCTGAATATAGTGTGTATACGATTGGCGAGTTCGACATGGCATCGTTCAACCTCAAAGACCTTGACGAGGTGGAGGTGGACAGCGTACGTGCACGTTTCAGCAATATGGTGGAGGTGCGCGGAGCCGTGAAGCATGCGGGCAAGTATCAGGTGGGTGGCAACATCCAGACCGTACGCGAACTGTTGCTGGCAGCCGACGGACTGAGCGAGGATGCCTATTCCGAGCGTGCTGTGATGCATCGCGAGAAGGATGATCTGACATTGGAGATGGTTGGCATTGACATAAAGGGACTGTTGGACGGTACCGTGGCCGACATCCCGCTGAAGAACAATGACATGCTTTTCATTCCCAGTCGCACTGAGATGCTGGGCGAACGCAAACTCACCATTACCGGCGAGGTTGTTTATCCCGGCGTCTATCCCTATGCCGAGAACACCACCATTCAGGATATTATCCTTCAGTCGGGCGGTTTTACCGAGGCTGCCTCTCTGGCTCGTGTCGACGTGTTCCGTCGTGTGCGTGACGCCAAGGCAACCAGCGATTCAAAGAAATCGGCTGAGAGCTTCTCCTTCAGTCTGGACGAGAACTATGCTCTGACGCAGGACACCACTTTCTATCTGAAGCCTTTTGACGAGGTCTATGTTCGCAAGAGCCCTGCCTACGAGCCACAGCAGAATGTAAGCGTGCGTGGACAGGTCAACTTTGCCGGACAGTACAGTATGACCTCGAAGGACTACCGCCTCTCAGATCTGGTTAAGGCTGCCGGCGGCTTCACGCAGCTGGCCTACGTGCCTGGTGCCCGACTGGTGCGCCGCATGACGGCCGATGAGAAGTTGCAGCGCGACAACTCGCTGAAGCAGGCACAGATTCAGATGTACGAAGAGAGTATGAAGAAGGAGGTCACCTCGACCTTCGAACAGATGGATACCCTTCTGTCGATGAAGATGAACCTTGACGACACCTATCCCGTGGCAGTCGATTTGGAGAAGGCCATGGAGAATCCCGGTTCGCTGCAAGACATCGTGCTGCGCGAGGGTGACGTGCTCACCATCCCGCAGTACAGCAATACTGTGAAGGTGAGCGGCGAGGTGTCATACCCCATCTCCATGAACTTTGTGAAAGGCAAGAAGCTCAGCTACTACATCGACCACGCCGGTGGTTACGGCAACAAGGCCAAGAAGGGTAGCGTCTATGCGGTGTATGCCAATGGTGGTGTAGAGAAGATACGCAAGAGGAGCAGCAAGGCCATCCAGCCTGGTTGCGAAATCGTGGTGCCCACGAAGCCCGAGAAGACGGGTATGACCACCAGCGAGATTATGGCCATCGCCAGTGGTGGTGCCTCACTGGCCAGTGTGGTAGTAGCATTGATTAGTATTTTGAAGTAGAAATCGTTATGGAAGACCAGAATAAGGAACAAGGCATGACGTTCGTGGTGGAAGAGCCCGAACAGCAGTCGGCTGGGCATGACCAGCAGATGCCCGATCAGGAGAATGCTCCTGTAGCTGGAATGCAGGGAAAGTCGACCGGAAGGGTAAACATTAAGGGTGGACTGAAGAAACTGATGGTCCGCAAGTGGACCTTCGTCAAGGTGTGGGTGTTGACCTTCATCCTGGCTTGTGCCTACATCCTGCCGCAGCCCCGTTACTACAACTCGCAACTGATGCTGGTGCCCGAGTCCAGTACTCAGGATGCCGGTGGCTCGCTGAGTTCGCTGGCCAGTTCGTTCGGTTTCAATCTGGGCGGCATGGAGGGTGGCGATGCCTTCTTCCCCGAGATATATCCCGACGTGATAGGTTCGAACGAGTTCCTCGTAGGGCTCTTCGATGCCAAGATCGAGACCGAGGACGGCAGTTTGAAGACAGATTACTATACCTATCTGACAAAGCATCAGAAGAAGTCTCCCTACAAGAAGGGGTGGGATGCAGTGAGAGGCACCGTAAAGGGATGGTTCTCGAAGCCTGAACCCCATGCCGAGCGTGCAGATATCGATCCCAACCATTTGGATGTGTACCACAACGGACTGGTGCAGATGATGAATAGCAACATATCCTGTACGGTGTCGAAGATGACAAACGTCATCACCATCTCGGTGCAAGACCAGGATCCTATGGTATGTACCATCATTGCCGACACTGTGCGACTGAAGTTGCAGGAGTTCATTACCGACTATCGCACGAAGAAGGCCCGTCTGGATGCCGACTACTACCAGAAACTCTGCGATGAGGCTAAGGCTAAATACGAGAAAGCCTCGCAGGATTACAGCGACTATTGCGACCGTCATACCGACATCATCCTGCAGGCAAACATCTCCGAGCGCGACCAGTTGGAGAATGAACTCTCCAACACGCTGACGGCCTACAACGCCCTGACAACCCAGTATCAGGCAGCCGCAGCCAAGATACAGGAGCGCACTCCCTCGTTCACTCTGCTGCAGCGTGCCTCGGTGCCCGTCAAGCCCGCAGGTCCCAAGCGTATGATCTTCGTGGCAGTGATGCTGTTCCTTGCCACATTCGGAACTGCCGCATGGATTATGCGTAAGGAGTTGGTAAAGTGGTTTTAGAGGAGTCCATAATTCGTAATTCATAGTAGGTAATTAAGAATTAAGAGAGAAGAAAGAAGAATTGGCTCGCAGTTCGTGGTTGGCGATTGGACTTCTAGAATTTAGAATTAAGAAGGAAGAGATTTGTTTGAATTTATTATTGGATAGCAGGAATGGAGATGAACAAACAAAAGATGCAGGTACTCATGTTGTACGCATCCTCGTTGGTGGGTGTGTTCTTGGGTGTTCTTTCTTCTATTGTCAACACCCGCTTCCTTAATCCTGCCGATTATGGCGATGTGCGCTATGTGCAGAACATTGTCAACTTCATCGCTTCTCTGCTGCTGTTCGGCTATTTCCTTTCAGGCAGCCGTCTCATGGCTCTCTCTACCGACCAGAACTATACGCGTAGAGTGAAGGGCATGATGGTGCTGATTCTGGGTGTGGCATGTGCTGTTCTGCTATTCAGCATGCCCGTTTGTTATCTGCTGCATCAGGAGAACAGCAAACTTGCGTGGCTGTTCGTCGTGTCCATGCCGGTATGTTTGGTTCCTTTGCTCTTCAACTACATCGAGCAAACCACCCAGGGCGATAACCAGATAGGTCGTCTCTCGCTGGCCCGTCTGTTGCCCTATCTGCTGTATGTTCCCATTGCTTATTTCGTATACAAAAACTATGAAGCAACCAGCGAACGTATGATTTTGCTGCAGTGGACCATCTATTCGGCCGTCTACCTGCTCATCATCATCTCCACCCGTCCTAAGTTCAAGCAGTTGCGACCCGTGTGGAAGGATCTTCAGAAGGAGAATCGTGACTATGGCATACAGCTCTATATCGGTTCGCTGGTCATGGTTGCCACCAATTATTTGGCTGGCATCTCGCTCGGCTTCTTCAACAGCGACAACAGCGAGGTGGGCTTCTACACGCTTGCACTCACCGTGACATCGCCTCTTGCCGCCTTGCCTGCCATCGTCGGCACCACCTATTTCAAGAAGTTCGCTACGCAAGACCGCATCCCCACCAAGGTGCTGCGCTTCACCGTGCTGATGACGCTCGGTACCTGCGTCATCTTCCTTTTGCTCATCCATCCCATAGTGGTGTTCCTCTACACCGAGAAGTATGCCGTGGTGGGAACCTATGCCTCTATTCTCTCGGTGGCTTACTGCATTCACGGACTGGGTGATATGCTGAACCGCTATCTTGGTTCGCATGGTCAGGGCAAAGCCATCCGCAATGCCAGTATCGCCAATGGCGTATTCAAGTTGATAGGCTTCACCGCCCTCGTGGCGCTGTTCAACACCGAGGGAGCCATTGCCACCGTCATCGTTTGTGATGTGGTCTATTTCAGTTGTCTAATCTGGTATTATCGCAAGTTTGTACGTGAGCATGCAGAAGGAAAGGTATAATCTTGTGGTACTGGGATATAACTGGGATGTATATCAGTATGCTTTTCGGGAGTTCATTGACAACCCCCGGGTGCCTTACATCCCCACATACCCTGTAAGCGGACTCAAGGCTGCCATACATCGTGTGTGTTTCAATCCCCGATTGAACAAGGTTCTGCCCATTCCATTCAAACCCAACTGGACACCCGGCTACCTTCGCGAGGTGAAGAGTGAGCGTAACTGTTTTCTCATTATGGAGAACTGGATGCGTTGTGAGCATGCCACCCATCTGCTTCCTTATTTGCGCAGTCGTTATCCCGATTCTAAGATAGTCTGTTTTGCGCAGGACTTGGTGGAGCGTGTTCGCGACCTCTATACCGACAAGGCTGTAGACGTGGACTATGTAAAGCACTATGCCGATCTTTTCATTACCTACGACACCATCGATGCCGAACGCTATGATTTGGCATGTTACCCTACGGTGTATTCCTCTGTCGAGATAGAGGCGGAAGATGATGTCCCTGAGACTGATCTTTATTTTCTGGGACGTGACAAAGGACGACTGTCCATGTTGGCAGACATGTGCCGCCGATTCACCGAAAAGGGGTTGAAGTGCCACTTCCTCTTGCTTGAAGTACCTAAGGCGCAGCAAATTCAGTGCCCGGGTATTGTTTATATCGACAAGCCCATTCCTTATCGAAAGAACTTGCAGTTTGTGTCACGCACCAAGTGTGTGGTGGAATTGCTGCAACCCAATGCACGTAGTGCTACGTTCAGGATGTGGGAGGCCATCGTGCTGAACAAGAAGCTGTTGACCAACAGCCCCGATGCCAAGTCGTCTCCTTTCTACGATAGCTGTTATGTATCGGTCTTCACAGGAGAGGAAGATATCGATTACACCTTCGTCGAAGCCGGCGAGGGTGCTCCGTATGAGAAAGAGAATCCCTTCAAGGATGCCATCCGTCCTGATGCATTATTGAAGTTTGTTGAACGCCAGCTGAATATAGAGATACTGAGATGACCATCGTTTACTTGATATTTCTGATGCTGGCTGGCTACTGTTCGTTCAAGTATGACGGAATAGAGGAGCCCGATGCGCACAAGACACATCGTTATTGGGCGCTCTGCCTCATGCTGATATGCATCTCTGGTTTTAGCTACGGATTGGGAGGAGATAAGTTTGTGTATATGGAGAACTTCGACCAGATGCCCGAACACATCGACTCGCTTGGCGAATATCTCTATTTTAATGTCCTGTTGCATAGCTACATGCCTTTCTGGTCGTTGCTCAATGTGATGGCCAAGTCGTGGTTTGACTCCTTCTATGTAGTGCAGCTTGTGCAGTCGGCATTCGTGAATATAATCTTCTGCTACGTGGTGAGCAAGTACACTCGGCGCCAGTTCATGTTTCTCATTGTCTACTTCCTGTCGGGCGTGTTCTTTCAGTTCAATACCGAGGTTATGCGCGAAGGTCTAGCCGTAGCGTTTGGTCTGCTGGCCATCGAGGCTTGGATGGACAAGAACAAGTGGCGCTATTTCCTTCTTGTTTTTGTGGGACTGATGTTCCATGTGTCGGCCGTGCTCGTGCTGGTATTCCCGTTCTGTCATTTCGTTAAAATCAAACGGTGGACGCTTCCTGTAGCTTTCGGTGCAGCCTTCACCATGTGGGTGATGAGTGATTTTCTGGCCTCTCATGCAGCTTCGTTTGCAGTGGGAGGTATCGGTATGCTGGTGCAGAAGGTCATTACCTACTCTTTTGCTGCCAGTACGCTTTTCGGTTTCTTGCGCAGTGCCATCACCTTTATCATCTTGCCTTTTATTGTGATGTATTACAATCTGAAATGGACGGAAGATGAGGCGCTTCGTGCTCGAAAGGAGAAGTTGATGGTATTCTGTCTGGCCCTTTCTGTCTTGGCTTGTGCCTTTGCGGGCTTCTCCCGTTTGCGCAGTTATTCCGAGATTTATAACTGGATGTTCTTCGCCGATTTTGTTTTCACATGGCTGTGGACCAAGGAGCGCTTTATCGTGCGCACTGTAGCCATTGTGGGCATCGTCTTCCTTACATCATTGAAGTACTTTGTGTATTATCCTATCAATAAATCTCACTTCTATGACTTCTTTATCCCCTATACTTGCATTCTCGATGAGGACAGGAGTATCTTTTATCGACATGGCATGCATACCGAGGCTACGGAGGGTGAAGTGAGTGATAACAACACCAGAAAGATGGAGTAGATTATGAATCCCAGAAAGATAAGAGATATTATACACCTGTGCAGCGCCATGGCTTTTATATGGCTCTACACGCCTCATGCCTTGCTGTATGCCTTCAATGTGAAGCAGTGCCGCACAATGTTGGATGCCGATATGCAACGCATGAAGAATCGCATCAACGTTTCACTGCCCAACTTCATAGCATTGATATACCTGCTGCATCATGAGGCGTGCTTCCGCAGTTGGTTCTATTACAGGGTGGGAGCCGTAGCAGCCATGCTCATCAGCTGGTATCGTCCCGGCAAGAAGGATTTCATCATATCTTATTCCACCAAGATAGGCAAGAACTTCGCCTTTGCGCATCCCTATGCCACGGTGCTGAATGCCGAGGAGATAGGCGAGAACTGTAGTTGCCTGCAATGTACCACGGTGGGATCGACCGTCAAAGGTCGTCCCTACATCGGCAATAATGTGGACTTGGGTGCCAACGTGGTGCTCATAGGTCCGGTGCATATAGGCGATAATGTGTCGATAGGTGCGGGTAGTGTGGTGGTGAAGGATATACCGAGCAACTCGGTGGCTGTGGGCAACCCAGCCCGTGTGGTAAAGAAACTAGAGCCCTTGAAAGCATGAAGAGAATACTGTTTATATCGCAATATCTGAACCGCTTTGGTACGGAAGCCTTCATGATGAGCGTGTTCCGTGGAGTGGACAAGAGCCGCTTTGCCGTGGATTTCCTGCTCTTCTCAAAGCAGGAGACGGACTATAGTCGCGAGGTAGAGGCTGCTGGTGGACGTGTGTTCAGGGTGACGAGTCGCAGGGAGTCGATGCTGGGTTGGCACAAACAGTTGAAAGCCTTTTTCAAGCAACATGCACATGAGTACCATGCCATCCACTTCTGCAGCAACAGCCTCACGTCGATGGCTCCCATCTATTATGCCCATAAATATGGTATCCCCGTGCTGGTGGTGCACGCTCACAGTTCGTCAGCGCGAGGTCTGCACAACCGTGTGTTGCATCGTTTGAAACGTAACTACGTGCGTAGTATCACCACCCATCATTTCGCCTGCTCGACCGAGGCTGGCAAGTGGTTCTTTGGTAATTCTCCCTCGGTAGTAATCAAGAATGGCGTGGAAACTCCCCGCTATCGTTATGACGAACAGATGCGTGCCAAAGTGCGCACCACTCTAAATATTCTTGAAGATGCTACGGTGTTGGGGCATGTCGGGCGCTTCAGTGTAGAGAAGAATCAAACCTTCATCCTCGACATCTTTGCTACCTATATTAATACGCACGCGGGCGCGAAGCTGATGCTGGTGGGTAATGGACCTATGTTGGACGATATGAAGCAGAAGGCGAAAGCACTTGGCATACAGGGTGACGTGCTGTTTTTGGGCGAACGCAGCGATGTGAACGAGCTGATGCAGGCCATGGATCTATTTGTGATGCCTTCTACCTTCGAGGGACTTCCCTTCGTGCTGGTCGAGGCACAATGTGCCGCCCTGCCTTGCGTCATCTCCGATGTCATCAGTCGCGACATCTGCATCACCCCGAACGTAACCTACCAGTCGCTCGAACAGAGTGCTGAGGTGTGGGCCAAGACGATAGAAGAAGTGTTGGGTGCTTACTCTCGGCAGGATACTTCTGTCATTATTGCCAAGGCTGGTTATTCTATTGCCGACACCATAAAGTATCTGGAGGGAGTGTACGAGGGAGAGTAATGCTCTTGTTTGTGTAGTAATAACAAAGAAAACCCTATCCGCAATGAAGATTCTGCATATCACAAAAGCACTGGATGTGGGCGGTGCGCAGAGATTGATATCTGACCTGTTGCCTCTGATGAAGCAGGGGCATGAGGTGGGGCTGTTGCTTTTCATGGAAGATGACACGCCTTTCATACGCAAGGTCCGTGAGGCAGGCATAGACGTTATCTTCATGAAGGTGTCTTTGCGTAATCCTGTTTCGGTGTGGCGATTGCACAAGGTGATGCGCCAGTACGATGTGGTTCATGTACATCTTTTCCCCGAACTCTATCTGGGAGCCTTGGCTGCGATGGGTACGAAGGTAAATCTGGTCTTTACCGAGCATAGCACGTCGAACCGCAGACGTGGAAAGTGGTATCTGCGTCCGTTGGAGAAATGGGTGTACCATCGCTATCGGAAGATCATCTCTATTAGTCAGCAGACGCAGGACGCCTTGATGGACTGGGTGCAGGCCAAGAAGGATGATAAGCGTTTTGTGGTGATAGAGAATGGAATTGATGTTGCCGCTTTCCGTCGCGTGGAAAAGAAGCGCTTGTCGGATGGCAGATGTAATATTGTCATGGTTTCACGTTTTGTCGAAGCCAAGGATCAAGCCACCGTCATTCGCTCCATGCAGCATCTGGACGACAGCTATCATCTCCACTTTGTGGGTGATGGCAGTACGATGCCTAACTGTCAACAGCTGGTTGCGGAGATGGGTTTGAGCGAAAGAGTTTCGTTTTTGGGCAGTCGTGCTGATATTCCAAACGTACTTTCAACAATGGATATCGGCGTACAATCCTCGCATTGGGAGGGGTTTGGTCTTACAGCGGTAGAACTGATGGCGGCGGGATTGCCCGTTGTGGCTACGGATGTGCCAGGGCTCAGGCAAGTGGTGGAAGGAGCCGGATTGCTGTTTGCTGTGGGCGATGACAAGCAGCTTGCGGAAAATATCAAGGCGCTTGCTACAGATGCACATTATTATGACCAGGTGTCAGCATCGTGTGTGGAGCGTGCGTCGCAATACGATATCTCGGTTACGGCAAAGCGCTATCTGGACGTATATAACTAATCTGTATTCTCTGTTAGTCCCTTTCTTTCAAGAAAACCGTTTGGCTGGTCAGCCTTCAGCAGTCCCATGCCAAAATGACGGTTGTCTTTGGCGGAATAATAGAGAGAGTATCCTTCGTCTGTCTTAACAAGGCTGCTGCGATACAGATAGGCATCCCAGTAGGTCTTGCGCGGCTTGAGCATGATAACGGGTGTGCTCCATTTGACATTGTCTTCCGACTCGGTATAGAACAAACACCAACTGCTTGTCGTATTGTAGCCTTTCACCATCATGCACATGATGTATTTCTCCTCGTCGCGGATGATATCCATGTGCCAAGGGTAGTAAGCAATGCCATCGGCGTTGTAGTCCAGCTTGATGGAATGCTTGTACTGCCAATTGTCTCCGTGCTGGCTTGTGTAGAACTCAACTTCTTTTTTCTGTAGGTTGACGGTCCAGATGTGGTATTCGTTGTCCTCGTGAATGACTGTGGGACATAGAAATAATGCGAAATTCTTTGTGGTGTCGTTGACATGCATCTCCTCTTTCGGCTGCCATTTGAATCCGTCTTCCGACTGCATTCTGTATATAATCTCCTTCTGCTTCTCTTCGTCGGCATACCTGAACCATACCTCAAGTCTCTTGGTCTGCTCGTTGTAAACCAGGTGTGTGTCAGAGTTGTATTTCAGGTTCTGATCTTTGGGGACGTCGAGTGGGTTCCTTGTCGCATTGTTCCAGTTGATTCCGTCATCGGAGTAGGCCACGCATGGATTCTCGTATTTGGGTTCGCCACAAGGGTAAGGTGTGTAAGCCATCCAGTAGCGGTGGCCGAAAAGCGAATCGGGAAAGAATAAAACCTTGGGGTGTACGTTCTCTTGGTTTCCGTAGCAGTTTGTCAGGCGCATAAAATCCGTATAATATATGCCAGACGGATTGAATATGGGGTCGCCAATGTCGCAAGAGACGAGACATGCCAGAATGAATATTGCAATATAGTATGCGGCCGTTTTTTTCATGTTATGCCTAATTAAACCGGTATGTATATAACGTATAAAGTGTCTTTTTATTGTAATATGAGCTGCCATTTCCTCAATATCAGAAGATAGTTTGTGAAATGTGCGGATGTAAGAAAAAAATGTGTTAACTTTGCAAGCATTATTATTGAATCTATTAGACTGGACGTGATGGTCACAGGGAAAAAGATATTTTTTGTATTCAGCATAGACTACATGTTGATCTCGCACCGACGCAGGTTGGTCGAGGCTGTAGTGGCTGCCGGCAATGACGTGACGGTGGTGGCACAGGATACGGGATATGCCGATACGATAAGGGAGATGGGCTGCCAGTTCGTCGAGTTGCCCATTAACCGTGTGGGAACGAACATACGCGAGGAACTGAAGACTTTTCGTTTCCTGAAGAAGTTGTATAAGAAGGAGAAGCCCGATATCATACACCATGTCAGTCTGAAGGTAACGCTTTGGGGCGGTCTGGCTGCCAAGATGGTGGGCGCCAAGTGTGTGGTGAATGCCATCAACGGACTGGGCGTGTTCTTCAGTACGGGCAAGGCCGACACGTTGGTCAAGAAGGTGTTGCTGAAGTTTGTCGGTTTTGCGCACAGGCATAGGAATATGGTGACGATATTCCAGAATTCGAGCGATAAGGCACTGTTTGTGGATAGTGGAGCCATCCGAGATGACCAGTGTCGCTATATCAAGGGGTCGGGTGTTGACTTGAACGATTTTGCTTTTACCCCCGAGCCCGAAGGTGAGGTGCTGAATGTGGTGTTCACGTCGAGAATGGTGAAGGAGAAGGGCGTCATCGACATTGTTGATGCGGCCTTGATGCTGAAAGACAAGTATGCAGGTAAGGTGCGCTTCCTGCTGTGCGGACTGATCGAGACCAATCCGCAGGCTATCAGCGAGGCGTATCTCAACGAGGTGTGCGACGGTGAGTATCTGAAGTATATGGGCCATTGCAGCAATATCCGTGATATATTGCGCCAATCGGCCATAGTCTTGCTTCCATCCTATTATCGTGAGGGAGTTCCCAAGTCCGTCATCGAGGCAACGGCCATCGGTCGTCCTGTCATCACCACCGACTGGGTGGGATGCCGCGAGACGGTGGACGACGGAGTGAATGGTTTCCTGATTCCTATAAAGTCTCCTGAGAAGTTGGCTGAGAAGCTGTCCATTCTGCTGGACGATAAGCAGTTGCGAACAAGGATGGGAAAGGCTTCGCGTGAGAAGGCCGAAAGGGAATTCTCGATTGACATTGTGATAGAGAAGCATTTTGCCATCTACGAAGAGTTGCTGAAGAACAGCTGATAAAGCCCTATAACAGAGAGTTTCATATTTCACTTGCACTCTTGCACTGGATATATGTAACATGCTGTCATACTGTGCTTTTGGTTGGTGGAAGACCTTTGTTTTGCTTCCACTGGTCTTGCACTAGTCTTCCTCTGAAGTCGTGCAGCAGTAGTGTTCGTCGCGCATTGCGACATTGTTGCGTTTCTCTAGCGCTTTTTGTGCGGTACATGCACCGTGTACCCTGCGGTACATGCAGCATGTACCGTGAGGTTCATGCATGGTGTACCCATAGGTTCGTGCAGCGGGAACCCGACAAGAGGCGCAGCGGAAGTCTGTAAAAGAACGGATAGCGATGTGGAAACATGCTGCACTAGCCATGTCCGACTGCAGCATTACCATTACTGAGTTTAGTGGAGGACAAGTGGAAGACTAGTGCAAGAGTCTTGCACCTGGCAACACGGTGTCATTCAGGGTGATACGGGTCTAGTGCAAGTAGTGCATGTTCTTTTTGAATTTTACATGGTGAATAAAAAAGTGGTTTCTTTCACAATATTTAAGTTTTTTGTTCGTATATATTATATGACCATAACGTGGTATTCATGAAGGAACAGTATATGTGGGTGGGATTTGTACCCCTGGTAGTTGGTTTTATTGCTTCACTCTTCATATTGCCGAGAATGAAGATATACAGCACCAGCGGTATGTTTTTCCATGACAAGGCAGATATAGATATGAAGAAAGATTCTTCGGTCGTTGAGTTGGGTGGCTTAGCCATGTTGCCCATCTTGCTTTTTGCTATATGCATCTGTCTTGGCATTCCCAAACTGCTGGGCGAGGATATTGTCAGTGCGGCCAAGGTGGAGCGCTCGGGTCTCAGAATCATGCAGGTCATTGCCGGTAGTGCCATCATGTTCATGATTGGACTGAAGAATGACGTGCATGGCACCAGTACGAGGGCCAAGTTCCTGACGTTGCTGATAGCCGCTTGTATGTTCCCGTTCTCGATGCTCAGGGTGACGGACCTGCAAGGTGTCTTTGGCATCGACGAACTGTCCCTTTGGGTGAGTGGAATTGTTACGGTGATGCTGGTGATGTACATCACCGAGGCCATAGCCTTGCTGGACGATGTGGACGGCTTGGGTGCCGGACTGGCTGCCATCATGGCGGGCATCTTCTTCTGCATGAGTTTTGCCTTCGATTTCTTGTTGGGCACGCTTGTCTCTGCTGCCTTGCTGGGTGTGGTTCTGCCCTATACCATTATGAAACGTTTCTTCCCGAAATGGAAAAAAACGATTATTGGTAACGCAGGTTCCTATACCATCGGCTATGTGTTGAGCTACCTTACTTTGTCGCTTATTCAGCAGAGCGGAAAGACGATGCCTGACGGCATGCTGATGATTGTAATGGGTGTTGTCATGGTGCCTATGCTGGACATCCTGCGTGTGATACACAAACGTGTGCGTGAGGGTCGTGCCATGTTGGTGCCCGACCGCAACCAGTTGCAGCATCGTTTCATCCGTATGGGTGTGAAGCCGGCAATGACTCCTTTCTTCATTACCTTCCTGTTCATTTTCTTTGCAGGACTTAATACGGTGTGGGTGATGTCGAAGTTCGACCTCAGCATGCTGGCCGTGGTCGACCTCTTGCTGTGGATGCTCATCCAGACCAGCATCACTTATCTCATTCATCGCCGTGAGGAGAAGATACATCGGAAGGAATGGAATATGGAGTACGGACGTGAGGTGTGGGAAGCCAATCCACCCATTGCCGTCATCAAGCGCAAACAGAAGAACTTTGGCACCATGGGTATTCCGAAGAGTGTAATACTGGCCAATGAGACGGATTTCATCCCCGATGGCATGAATAGTGTGGAACGTAATATCAAGCGCTTGATAGACATGATCATCTCTGCTGTCATGCTGGTATTGATGTCGCCTTTGTTTCTCTTGAGCTACGTTCTGATTAAGTTGGACGATGGTGGTCCGGCCATCTACTCGCAGGAGCGACTGGGACGTTTTGGCCGTCCTTTCCGCATCTACAAATTCCGTTCCATGCGTATGGATGCCGAGAAGGCGGGACCGGCCTTGAGCCACGCTGGTGGCGAAGACGACCCACGTCTCACCAAGGTGGGTAAGTTCCTGCGACTGCACCATCTCGACGAACTGCCCCAACTGTGGAATGTGTTCTGCGGCGACATGGCTTTTATCGGCTATCGCCCCGAGCGTAAGTTCTACATCGACCAGATTATGGAGCACGATCCGCGTTACGCTTTTCTGTATCAGATTCGTCCTGGTGTGACCAGTTATGCCACTTTGTATAACGGCTATACGGATACGATGGAGAAGATGCTTCGTCGTCTGAACTACGACCTCTATTACTTGGAGCATCGCTCTTTCTGGTTCGATTTCCGCATTCTCTGGCTGACGTTCATCAGCATCATTTTCGGAAAGAAGTTCTGATTAGCTCACGTCTTTTTTGTTGTTTGAGCTTGCGACAGAGAAGTGTGCGGCAAACACGGCTAGGAGTTTTTTCTGCTAAAGAGACTGTGAAGTGCGCATGTTAAAATAAAAAACGCACATATTAAAACAATTGGCATGTTACCTGTTCGATACCATGCCAATTTCTCTATCTTGTTATCTCTTATTATCAGATTCTTGATTTTGAGTTTTCCTCCAAAATCCAGTTTCGTGGGGCAGAGGAATGTGTTTCCGGTGAAAGTCCAATTCTCGGTCTCGCCCTCTTGCCAGAACATAAAAGGCGTAGTGTGCTGGTCGGCTTTGTTTTTGGTGATGGTAATATTGTCGGCACAGCTGTTGCTGTCTATCCAGAAGGCGAAAGCCCTGTTGCTGCGTGTAATGACGTTCTTGGTGATGGTGATGTTATGGGCAGGAGCCCTTAGCTTGTTGCTCACCACACTGATAGCAGCATTCATGCCTTGGGACTGGTCGATGGTGTTGCCGCTTATAAGTATGTCATTGACCGTATAGGCCGTGTTGTTGGCTTCCACATCGATCGCACCAGGCATCGTCTTGTGCGAGCAGTTGACCAGTACGTTGTTTCTGATGACGGCGTGCTCGCCGTTGATGACGGATACGCCGTTTCGGTTGGAGTGTTTGTAGCCGTCGATGTAGTTGTGCTGGATGAGCACGTTCATGTTGCGTGCCCTTTCTCCAGTCTGTTCGTTGTCGTTGTAGTGGTTCAGACAGATGGCATCGCCCCAGAAGTTTTGAAAACGGCATTTCTGTATGACGCATCCGTTCACGCCTTTCAGACTGATGGTGTGGCAGTGCTGCTGATAGGGGTCGAAGGTGGTTGCTTCGTTGACAACTTGAAATGTGAGTCCTTGAATCGTAATGTCAGAGATGCTATGTGCAATGTCGTAGGGCTTGCTGTAGACGGTCAGCATTCCTGCCATGATGTTGGTGCGCAGTACCGCACCTTTTCCGCCTGTCAGTGTCTGATGGCTGCGGTTTATGCCTAGATGATACGGTTTGTTGATAGGATATTTGGGCGTGTGTGTCGATATAAGCTGATAGATGCCTTTCGGGAAGTAGATGTTTTCGCACACTTGCATCATATCATTGATGTGGGCTGCATCATCATTTACACCATCGGCATGGCAAAGCCACTTTGCATTGAAGGTGTTGTTTGCAATGACACCCGTTATGTGTGAGCCTTGCAACTTGACATTCCCTTTCAGGTGTGTGTGGCGGAATATGATAGGGGCTTTTATGCTGCCTCCTTTGAATTCTAATGTTATATTGTCGGGCAGTGTCAGGGTGTCGAGGGTAGAGTGGGGATGCTGTATGACGTATGTCATGTTCTTCTGTGTGAAGAATGTTGCCAGGTTCGTATTAGGCTGGTCATACACTTTCTTGGCATTTAGCTGTGCTGCGAAGCTGAGAAGGCATACTATGCCCAGCACGATTCTTGCCAATGTCTTGTCGTGGTTTCTTGTTACATGCATCCTCATTACTCTACGCTGTTAGTATTTGCGGAAAGAAAGAATATTGCCGTTGTAGCTCAGCTGCAGATTATCGCCATTCAGCAAGTCTATATGGAATTTACCGTTTTCGGGTATTCCGAAATCGCTGAACTCCTTGTAGTTGTGGTCGGCCTGAGTTTCGTCGACATATAGATGACCTTCGTAGTCGATGAGATTGCCAAGAGTTATCTCGTTGTTGTTACGGGTGAATGTGCTATAGTAATTCATTCCGAAATAGGTTGAGGCATCTCTGACCTGAAAGACGTTGCGATAGAATGAGAAGTAGAGTTTGCGCGTGTTCGGCACACGGCTGTCATCTTTGAGGTTTGATGCAACGAGTGAGTCAATCTGTCCCGACGAACTACGTGTGTGCCACTGGGTGAGTTGCCACATGCCACCAAGGTCTCCGTTGTTTTCGTGCTTGAATTCGCACGATGCAAAGCCGATGCTTGCCAGTAATACTATTATTATATAATGTATCTTTCTCATAATGTCAGTTCGTTTTCGTACGTTCCTCTTTTTATTTCAACCATCCGCTGTAGGAAATTGTCAACATGCCACCATTGCTCTTTCCCAGCAGATCTCCATGGTTCATGCCATAGCTTGCTGTTATCCCCAATCCTTTAATCTGATGCGGTTGGTAGGTGGCTTCGACAAGCAGGAAGTCCCCTTTCTTCGGGTTTTCGTGTGGTATGTTGAAGTTGCCTAGACTCTTCTCGTGGGTGTAGAGGATGCGGTAACTCAGTTCGTCGCAGGGATTTCCCTTGATGCCCAGATGTATGGCTTTGATGCGGTTGTCTTGGCAGACGATTCTTCCGTCGGAACTGTAGCGTGGCGATAGCAGCAATGGATTACCCATCGTGAAGCCGGCATGCTGATAGGCACCATAGATGTTGTGGTTGTAATAATTGTCCTGACCAGAGATGTATGGCACCTTGTCGCCGTAGGCTACGAGGATGGGGCCAGACTGGTCGGTGGTGCTGATGTGCTCGGCTACGATGGTCGATACGATGGGGTTCTTGGGCAAGTTCAGTTCCACTCCCCAAAGGAAGTCTTTCCATCCATACTGCCAAGTGAACTGGCTGTGGTCTTCGAAATAATGTTCGCCGTAGACGGCTGCTCCCCATCCTTTACCATAGTAGTCAATGCGTGCCTGATAGGAGCCTGATGAGTTGCCCATGATGTTGGGGTGCTCTTCGTCGGTGATGTCGCTGCCCGAAGGGATGAAGGCTTGCAGGTATTCCTTGATGCCTTCTTTGAACTTGTAGCTTCCGTCGGCCTGGTTTGGGTCAATGCCTCGGTTCCATACTGTTCCTCCGAATTGGCAGAACATCTCAAGTCCACCGGTAAAGACAATCGGGAATTTATCTTTGTTGCCGACGCGCAGATACCCCGCCTTGCTGTGGTAGAGCGAGTTGGCAGTGTACACTGCACTGTTGTTGCCATTGTTGAACTTCCGCTGCCATTTGTTGTCGGCAAACCATCCGTAGGCGCAATGTCCCTTTATGGCAACGAGGTCTTTGGTTTTCGGGATGATCCAATACTCGGGCACGCCGATTCGGACTTGGGGCACTGGACGTGCATTCGTTCCCAGCATCATGCCGCCGGATGACAGTTCCTGGTTTCTCATGCCCAATGGATGCTCCTTTTGCCCCACTGAAAGACGGACGGCTTTGTATTGGAAGTCGGCAAAGAGTTGCTGCACGATGAACTTGCTGTCATAGCCAAAGGGCAAGACGAGGTCAGCCCCATAGCCGATACGCCATTTTCGCAGGCTGTCGGCATTAGTTTGTCGCTGTATGCCTGCTCGCAGATAGCCACTGTTGTTGTCGGTCGATGCAAGACCGTATTTGTTTGCTGACTGCCAGAATGGGGTGTAGTCCCCATCGCCAAACTGTCCGCTGAGCTCAGCTTTGTATTCTATGTCATCGCCAAGTCGTGACACTTGCGATGAGGCCGAAATGCTGAGTGCAAAGGCTGTGAGAGCCAGAAGGTGTTTACGCATGGTGAAAATGAAAAATTTGTTCAGATATTGAAACTCCCGCAAATGCGTTCGATGCAGTTGCGGGAATTCCGTAATGTTATTTCTCTACATGATTGGCATCCCTTTCGCTGCCATTACCATAATTGCCATATATTCCGTAACGGCCATAGTGCTTGCTGTACTTACCGTATTTACCTGTTCCGTAATATTGACCATACTTCTTCTTCTTCAGGTCAATGCCATTCAAAACAAGCGAAATCTTAGGCAGTTTCTTATCTCTGTCCAGTTCGTTGATGAGTTCAAAGTTCGCCTTCGGACTGTAGTCGGCACGGCATACGTAGATGCTTACGTCAGCCAGACGTCCCATTTCCAGAGTGTCGCTCACCAATCCCACTGGCGGCGTGTCGAGCAGGATGATGTCGTATTTGTTGCGCAGATAATTGATGGCCTCATCCAATCGGTTGCGTGAAATCAGTTCGCCAGGGTTGGGCGGTATGATACCAGCGGGCATAACGTCGAGGTTCGGGCTGAGCACTCCCTCGTGTATCTGTGCTTCGAGCACGTCGTATCCGGCCGTCTCGTCGGCAAGGAAGTTCGTGATGCCTCGCTTGTCGCTAGGCAGTTTGAACAGGCGTACGAGCTGGGGCTTGCGGATGTCGAGGCCGATGACAAGGACCTTCTTGCCCAGTAATGCATACGACATGGCCAGGTTGGTGCATACGAATGTCTTTCCTTCGCCCGGAATGGTGGACGTGCAAAGGACGACTTTCTGGTTATTGCCCATGATGAAGCGCATATTTGTGCGCAAACCACGGAACGTCTCCTCCATGGTGTCGTTGGTGTTGGCCGATACGACAACAGCGCGCTCCACTCCCTTGGGCAGGTGGGTGAATGGGATGTCTGCCACCAAGGGGATCTTGGTCAGTTTCTCCACGTCCTCTCTTCCTTCAATGCGGTAGCGCAAGAGTTCGATGAGGTAGAATATGGCGATGGGCAGTGCTATTCCGAGCAGTATGGCAATGAGCCATATTATCCTGTTCTTAGGCGATACCTTTCCTCCCACCTGAGGTTCGTCCAGCCATTTCGCCTTTGTGGCTGTCGATGCCAGCGAGATGAGGTTCTCCTCTCGTTTCTGCAAGAGAGTCAGGTACAGACCTGCCTTGATCTCTTGCTGGCGGCCTATGTCGTTCAAGACACGCTCGTGTGTGGGAGTGCTGGAAATCTTGCCAGCGAAAAGTGCATGCTGGCTGTCGATGCTGCGCTTCTGAATCTGAAGGTCTGAGTCGATGCTGCGCAGTGATTGTGCGATGGATGCACGCAGGTTGTAAACCTCTTCCGACAGTTTTGTGATGGCAGGGTTGTTCTCTGTGCCCATCTTAGCCAGACGATTGTATTGAAGTCTGGCTTCGTTGTATTTCGTTATCTGGGTGTTCAGCAACTGGTCTTGGATGCCCAGGTTGGCGGGAATCACGTTCTCCTCGTTGGCAGGGTTGTTGACATAGCTGATGAGCGACTTGACAAGTGTGATTTGTGTCTGTATCTCAACCTGTTCTTTCTGATAGGATGTTGAGTTTGCCAATGCATTGGTGGCATCGTTGCTCAGGTTGATAAGGTCGTTCTCCTTCTTGAATTGTTCCAGATTCTTTTCCGTGCTGTCCAGTTCCTGTCCGATGGAGTCCAGACGCTCGTTGATGAAGTTCCTTGTCTTGTTGGCCACCTCGTTCTTGTCGGCATTCGCCTCTTGGTTATAGCTCTCCAGCAATTGTGTCAGGTAGTCAACAGCGCGCTCGGGCTCAGTGTCCACCAATCCCAACTGGGCCACCGTTGTCGTTTTGCTGGATGCTTGGGCCGACAGTCTTGATGCATAATGCCGCCCCATGGTTTTGATGGGGTATATTAATACGGTGAGTTTGTTTTCCACCTGGGGCATTGCGTCATCTCGCTCGAAATGCAGTGCTCCCACCGGGGTGTCGTAATCCGCTGGCAGACTGGGGATGTCGAATTCCTTCTTGGCAGGCTTTTGGGCGTTCTTTTCCGCTATTTCTGCTGCGATGTGGTATCCCCTCCCTTTTGGCGTCATCTCCAGTTTGATGGTTGCCGTGAGGCTGTCCATTTTCCCGGGACTCATGCTTACGTTTACGGGAGAGCATTTGTAGAGTTCCTTGTCGGTGAACTTACCTTGGGTGTAATAGCGCACATTGAGGTTTAATGCTTTGACGATAGCGTTGGAGATGGTCGTGGATGACAATACTTCCAATTCGTTGTCAAATCCGTCCGTCGTACTGATGATACCCATCTCAGACAGGTTCATCATGCTGCCGCCACCCTTTTTTCTGCTGCCACCTTCGCTGCTGTCATCTTTTATCAGTAGTTTTGCGCTGGCCGAGTAACTGGGCGTTTGTAATTTAAGGTATACGTACGCTCCTCCCAAGCAAAGGATTACACTGATGATGACCCACGGCCAATGTAATAGAAGTATGTTTAGTGCACGTTTTAGGGTAAAGCCTCCGTTTTGCTGCTCTTTAAGATCGGCATTTTCTGTTTGGGTTGCTTCTGCCATATTGTTGAGATTGTTTTTTGTTGTGTGATTGTTGTGGTCAATAATTGTGCAAAAGTAATAAAAAAGCACTGAATAATGAAATTATTCCGACTGAAATTGCGAAAAGCTCGTTAATTCGTGGGTGGAAGGCAAAAAAAATAATTATTCTTTTTCTTTGTTGCTGATTTTTTGTAAATTTGCGTTAGAAAGTCAAATTGTATACTAATGAGTGCAAAAGAATCTAGCAGTACGGTTTTAGTTGGTGGTGGCATGGAGGTGCTGTCCTTCTATTCTCGTCTGAAGCGCCCGGAGAGGGTGTGCGGCATTTTTTGCCCTTATGGCGTAAGGCTCCCTGAAGGTCTGCAGCGTTTGGGCGAAATGGATGATGTGGCTGAATATGTAAATAAAAATATCAATATAAAGAAGGTTTATTGTGGTATTAGCGGTATTTCGCTGAACGAGGTGCGTTCTGTGCAGAACGGCTGTAAGGCTCGTGCAGTGAAATTCTGTGTGGTACTACCTATGGTCAGCGACTTGAATGCTGATTTCGTGGTAGCTAAAGCCGGAAAATCGGTGGTGCTGACGCCAAAGGGCGAGCCGCTTTCCTACATGTATAACCGTATGATAAAGAGGTTCTTTGATCTCTTTTTCGTGATTCTCTTTATGTTGACATTCTTTCCGTTTGTCTACATCTTTAAGGCTATATTGGCTAAGTGCAAGAAGCGCGGTTCTTCGTTCTGTACGCAGGCTTGTGTCGGACCCAGCAACCGTCCTTTCAACCGTGTGGCGTTCAGGGGTGATAAGAGGTCTATGGCCCGTGTCTTCAATGTCTTGAAAGGCGAAATGAGTCTTGTCGGCCCTACCTACTATGATTTGGAAGAGGGCATGGGGCTCGATGATCTGCCTAGACGATTGGCCCGCCGCCACCTGAAGCCAGGTATGGCAAGCTATGCTCATGTAAAAAAAGTGGATTCTGATCCCGAGGCACGTCTGGAGGCTGATATCTGGTATGCCGAGCATTGGTCTTTGTGGACGGATATTAGTATCTTGTTCCGCTCGTTTTTTGTGTAGTTCTAACAATTTTGAAAATATATAAATAATGAAAGGTATAGTGCTGGCTGGTGGTTCGGGTACGCGTTTGTATCCCATTACCAAAGGTGTGAGCAAGCAGATGCTGCCCATCTTCGACAAGCCCATGATATATTATCCTATTAGTGTGCTGATGCTTGCGGGCATTCGCGAAATCCTTATCATTTCCACGCCTTATGATTTGCCTGGTTTTCAGCGCTTGTTGGGTGATGGCAGTGATTATGGTGTGCATTTCGAGTATGCCGAGCAGCCTTCGCCCGATGGCTTGGCTCAGGCGTTCATCATTGGTCGCGAGTTTGTGGGCGATGACAGTGTCTGCCTTGTTTTGGGCGACAATATCTTCTATGGGGCTGGTTTCTCGGGCATGCTGCATGAGGCCGTGTTTACAGCCGAGAAGGATGGCAAGGCTACGGTGTTCGGATATTGGGTGAACGACCCAGAACGCTATGGCGTGGCCGAGTTTGACAAGAACGGTAACTGCCTCAGCATCGAAGAGAAGCCTCAGCAGCCCAAGAGCAACTATGCTGTGGTGGGATTGTATTTCTACCCCAACAAGGTTTTGGACGTAGCTTCTCATATCAAGCCTTCGGCACGAGGTGAACTGGAGATTACGACCGTCAACCAGGAGTTCCTGGAGTCGGGCGAATTGAAGGTGCAGACTTTAGGCCGTGGTTTTGCGTGGCTTGACACGGGTACGCACGATTCTCTTTCCGAGGCCAGTACGTTCATCGAGGTCATCGAGAAGCGTCAAGGACTGAAGGTTGCTTGTCTCGAGGGCATCGCCTATCGTAAAGGTTGGATCACAGAGGAACGGATGCGCGAATTGGCCCAGCCTATGTTGAAGAACCAGTACGGCCAGTATCTGCTGAAGGTGATTGATGATTTGAAGAGGGGTGTATAGCGTGCAGAAGATGGCTGTGATAGCGCATTTGAAAAACTGCTAGAGTTTTTTGAAAATTCTGCTAGAGTTTTTTGAAAAAACTGCTAGGGCTTTTTGAAAAAACTGCTAGACTATTTTGAAAATGTCGCAAAAGCAATAAAGAATGCTGCTGTAACAGTTGTGTTTTTCTGTCATAAGAATTTGTGAGAATTTAAAAAATAAGTATAAAACAGCCGAAGCCGTACAACAAAGCCGTCTCTTCGCAGTTTGGTGTCTTGTCGGGAGGGCGTTTGTGGCTTCATAATAAGAATTAAAATGGGATTTTTTGGAAAACTGTTCGGTAAGAAAAAGGCCGAAGAAGAAGTGCGCGTTGGCGGAATGGAAGACTTCATGACGCTGATACGTGTATACTATCAGTCTGTTATGGCTGCTCAGTTGGGAATCAATAATCTGGGTGCTTTGCCCGACTTGCGAGTGTTCAAGCAGACTTTCAAGGTGGCAACAGTCAACAATAAACTGGGTGTAGGTGAAAAGAAGCACTGCCAGAAGCTTCTTATGGACATGTATAATCTGCCTGCTACCTTCTTTGCCGAGATAGATGCCAGCGTAAAGAAGCGTTGCAAGAAGGTACAGGATATGCAGCCTTATTTCATCATGTTCCAAGGCTTCAGTCAGGACCTGATGATGTTGATGGGCAATCTGATGAAGTGGAAGTTCCGTATGCCGGGCTTCTTCAAGAAGGCTATGCGCGGAATGGTCGAGAAGCAGATACATGAAATCATGACGCGTCCTAACTGGAAAGACGAAGGCGTGCGCCGCACTTGTGTCAGCATTCGCCAGTATCAGCAGAATCTGAACTATAGCGAGAACTGGATGTCTGACTACGTCTACACCATCGTTATGCTGGCAAAAAAGGAGCCCAAGCAGTCTGTTGAAGGGTGATAAATAGAAAAAAGTAATAAAATATTTTGATACTTCGGACAAAAATACTAATTTTGTCGCGAATTTGGCATAAGAGCATATTATGAAAGGTGAAGATATTCAGTTGGTAAGATTGCTTGAGACTCGTGTCAGGCAGCTTATCTTGCGCAACAAGGAGCTGATGCAGCAGAATGCGCAGCTCTGGCAGCAAGTGACTGAAGATGACACCCGTATGCAGGCTTTGAAGGAGGAAAATGGAAAACTTCAGGCTCAATATGCCGATTTAAAGACAGCTCGTATGTTGCAGCTCAGCGATAACGATACACGCGATGCTAAGCAACGTATGGCAAAGCTGGTGAGAGATATTGATAAATGTATCGCCATACTTAAAGCCGAGAGATAATGGCAGGCGTTAGTGATACACTTTCCATAACCCTGAAGCTGGGCGGACGAATACTGCCGCCTATGACTATCAAAAGGGAAGATGAAGAAGTCTACCGTAATGCGGAGAAACTTATCAACCAGAGGTTTAGCTACTATGCTAATACCTATCCTCAGCTGGGTAGCGAAATGTACTTGACAATGATGGCACTGGACATCGCAGTGCAATTGAAAAGTGCAGAGTCCAGTCAGGGACCGCTTACCGATACCATAAAGCAATTGGTGGGGGAGATAGAAGCATCGTTGGAACAGAAGTAGTCAATTTTCGAACATCTTTTTTGCCGCTGTCGGTTTTAGCAGAGTGGAACAATAATTAAATACTAACTAAAAACCGATTTTATCTGTTATGGAATATATAATAGCAGGTGGTGGTGCATTGTTGATTATTGCGGTATGGACTATTGTCGTATACCGTGTAACCTTGCCTGCCAAATTAAAGAAGATGGAAGCCGATGCGCAAGCGAAAGCTGAGCAAGAGGCTGAAGTAGTGAAGCAGAAGAAACTCCTTGAAGTTAAGGAGAAGTTCTTGAACAAGAAGGCTGAACTGGAAAAGGAGGTTCAGCAGCGCAATCAGCAGATTCAGCAGGGCGAGAACCGCATCAAGCAGCGCGAGATGAGTCTGAACCAGCGTCAGGACGAACTGAACCGCAAGAAGCAGGAGGTAGAGAACATGCGTGCTCGCACCGAGCAGCAGCAGACCGTCCTTGCACAGCGTGAAGAGGAACTGAACCATCGTCAGGCCAGTCTTGTAGAGCAGGAGCGCAACAAGCTGGAGGAAATTAGCGGCTTGAGTCAGGAAGAGGCTAAGGAGCAGCTTATCCAGAGCTTGAAGGATGAGGCTCGTACGGCTGCCGCTTCGTATGTCAACGAGATTATGGATGAGGCTAAGCTGAATGCCAATAAGGAGGCTAAGCGCATCATCATTCAGACCATTCAGCGTGTGGCTACCGAGACGGCTGTCGAGAACAGCGTTACGGTATTCCATATTGACAATGACGACGTCAAGGGTCGTGTCATTGGACGTGAGGGACGAAACATTCGTGCCCTGGAGGCTGCTACAGGTGTTGAGATTGTTGTCGACGACACTCCCGAGGCCATTGTCATCTCGGCTTTCGATCCCGTTCGCCGTGAAATCTGTCGTCTGGCTCTGCATCAGCTGGTAGCTGACGGCCGTATCCATCCCGCTCGTATCGAGGAAGTGGTGGCTAAGGTTAAGAAGCAGGTCGAGGAGGAGATTATGGAGACCGGTAAGCGCACAGCCATCGACCTTGGCGTGCATGGTCTGCATCCCGAACTTATTCGCATCATCGGTAAGATGAAGTACCGTTCTTCATACGGCCAGAACCTCTTGCAGCACTCTCGCGAGACTGCCAACCTCTGTGCTGTGATGGCTGCCGAGTTGGGCTTGAATCCCAAGAAGGCAAAGCGTGCCGGATTGTTGCATGATATTGGTAAGGTGCCCGACGAGGATCCCGAAATGCCCCACGCACTCTATGGTGCCAAACTGGCCGAGCAGTGCAAGGAGAAGGCTGATATCTGCAATGCCATCGGTGCTCACCACGAGGAGATGGAGATGGAGACTCTCATCGCTCCCATCGTGCAGATTTGCGACGCCATCAGTGGCGCACGTCCCGGTGCCCGTCGTGAGATTGTCGAGGCATACATCAAGCGCCTCAAGGATCTGGAGAATATCGCCATGAGCTATCCTGGTGTCACCAAGACCTATGCCATCCAGGCTGGTCGTGAGTTGCGTGTCATCGTGGGTGCTGACAAGATCGACGACAAGCAGATCGAGGTGCTCTCGAGCGACATTGCTACACGCATCCAGAACGAGATGACCTATCCCGGTCAGGTGAAGATTACCGTGATTCGCGAGACTCGTGCTGTAAGCTACGCTAAGTAAACTGTTTGGTTTTGTGTGTAGAGTTTAGGGTTTAGAGTTTAGAGTAGTTGTAAGTTTAGAGTATTAAAGTTATTTCCTCTAGTCGATAACTTTCAATTTCTTACTTTTGACTTCCAACTCTCAACTACTCTCAACTCTACACTTCCAACTTTCAACTTTCAACTTCCAACTTTCAACTTCCAACTACTCTAAACTCTCAACTCTAAACTCTCAACTAAATTATGACTATTGCAGTAGATTTTGATGGAACGATTGTCGAACATCGTTATCCCGAGATTGGACGTGAGTTGCCTTTCGCTACTCAGACGCTGAAAATGCTGATCAAGGACGGTCACAAGCTTATTCTATGGAGTGTGCGCGAAGGTGAACTGCTGGAGGAGGCTGTGGAGTGGTGCCGTCAGCGCGGCGTGGAGTTCTATGCTGTCAACAAGGACTTCCCCGAGGAGGACCCAGAGAAGAACAAGCACTATAGTCGCAAGCTTAAGGCAGACGTATGGATTGACGACCGCAATGTGGGTGGATTGCCCGATTGGGGAACTATCTATGCCATGATACGCGAGCGTAAGACCTACGAGCAGGTTCTGATGGAGGACAACGAGGAGGCCTTCCGTAAGCCAAAGAAGAAGTGGTGGCAGTTCTAGTTGTCCCATTTGTGGCGCAAACATGTGTAAATGTTGTGTTTTTGCGCACTTTTTTGCGGAAAAGAGAAGAAAAAACGTAAAAATATGAAGATAGTGATGTGCGGATTGACGTGCGTCACTATTTTTTTGTATATTTGCGCAGTGTAACTATACGTTAACCAATATTTAACTAATTATTTTTTATTTACTAATTCAAAATTATTATCCATGAAGAAAAGATTACTTTCTTTCTTTGCGTTTGCCCTAACGGCGCTCATGGTCAATGCTCAGAGCTGGACAATGCCAGAGATCAAGCTTACTACCGACCAGGTGCCCGAGAAGGCTTACATCTACAACGTGGAGTCGAGCAAGTTCCTCACCAAGGGAGGTGCTTGGGGTAACCACGCCAGTGTCAAGTCCGATCCCGCTGTAGCATTCCTGTATGAGATTCAGGCTCAGGAGGGTGAGAACACCTACAAGCTTCACTGCTCGGCAGCTGCCAACAATGGTATGCTGGGCCGTCAGTCAGCCGAGGATGTCTATACCGACTGGAAGGCACAGACCGATTGGGGTCTGACTTGGGAGTTCAACGCCGTTACTGGTGGTTTCCAGGTCCGCACCGCTGCCAGCGATACCAACTGGGGTGCCAACAAGTACACCGAGGACGATCCCGTCAACTATGGTGTCTACATCTTGGGCTACAATCCCGAGCGCGATGACCTCACCAATGGTTCGGGCGACCCCATGGGTACCCACGATGGTATTTATATGGTCGATCCCGATGCTGCAGATGGCTACGGTTGCACCTGGGTGTTCATGACCGAGGATGACTACGCATCTTACAGCACTCAGATGTCACTCTACAACAAGCTGCTTGAGGCTTTGGAGGTTGGCTACACCGAGGCAGAGTTGGATCCCTATGCCGCTCTTCTCACCAGTACCGATGCCGAGGCTATCAAGGCTGCCGTTGCAGAAGTTGACAACAAGATTCTGAACTATGCTTATGAGCACGCTACTCCCGAGAATCCTTTCGACGTGACGGCAAAGATTGCCAACCCAACCTTTGATGGTGCCAAGGATTCAGAGCCTGCTGGTTGGATCGATGAATTCTCTAACATGAAGATTCAGAACAACAAGGCATATCATATTTGGGACGATGAACTTGGTGTTGAGAGCGATGAGTATGGTTTCAACAACTTCTCTCAGAACTGGGCAAAGGATGGTAGCATCACCGCAAGTAACATCTATCAGGTTCTCTCTGAACTGCCTCAGGGTACTTACATCCTTCAGGCTGATGCTATTGCTACTGGCGTGAATGCTGATACTCCTGTTTCTGGTTGCCAGCTCTATGCAGAGAGTGGTGCAGCTCGCTACGGTATCGACATTGATAAGAATGGCTGGACTGCTCCTGGCAGCAG
>JAGHUS010000201.1 GCA_018064685.1 Bacteroidales bacterium
AGATTTCCGGCTTTAGCCGCCAAGATTTGACTTTCCCTTCGGCCGTCGAGCTGAACCTTCTCGCGCAAGCGACTTGATAATCAATCTGATCATTACAAGCGGAAATTGAATTAGTAGTATTTTTGAGAGTTAAGGGAGCTAAATCACTTCAGGATCTTGCGACCGTTCTTGACATAGATGCCATGAGGCAGAGACTTGGAGTCGCTGACCTTCTGTCCAGCGAGGTTATAGGTGCCAGACATAGCAGGAGCGGAAGTAGCCTTGACGCCCTCGACACCTACCATCCAGCCACTATCCTTATCGCCAGTGATCGAAACCTTCGAGCCGTTCACAGTCATAATGACACTATTCTGAATAGTCTCATTACTGCGGAAAGGCTGCCATGTAGCCTCGTAGTTAGCCTTTGAAGCCATGAAGACGCGATAGTTTCCATCTTCCAGCTTCGTAAGAGAGATGCCAGAGAAAGTGGGATGCACATAATAGTACATCATATTATATCCGTAACCATTACTCGTCTGACTTGTCTTTGAGAGCTCATAAACCTTACCCGTCTCTTCGGAAACGGCAATGAGACCAAGCTCGCCAGTAAACTCACGATAATCTACATTCATGGCGTAGCTGGCGCTGGCCGTAAGCTTGCCCAATGAGAGGCGGATATTAGGACCAGACTGAGTATAGCAAAACAGCGAGTGACGCTCGGCAAAGACCTCGGGAAGGAACACGGGAACCATCTCCTGGACAGAGGTATATCCGTTCAGCGACACCAGATCGAAATAGCCATCCGACGAACCGCTCCATCCCCAGTTCACATGAAACAGTCCCTTCTCACTGTAACCATCCAACACGAACTCGTGTCCGCCAGTTCTTGCCTGCGCACCAAACAGCAGGGGATGACCCTGGCTGAGATGATTATAAGCAATGTCCGAGAACTCGTCGATGTGCATATAGTCGCGCACATAGAAAGGCATATTCTCGTTATACAGGAAATTTGTCTTCAAAGCATCAACAGCACGGAAGGTATACGAACCACTACCCGAACGGTCGTAATCCATCTTGACCGAAACGCCACAGTGGTACATCAACTTAGCTACGGCATCACCCTGCGCTGTAGTATAAGAAGATTTATAAGAATCCAGCATGTTAGCCCAATCATAATTGCCACCCGCAAAGCTGACAGACAGGCGCTTGGTAATAGGTTCGCCCGTCATCGATTCCATATTGCAACGATAAGACACCGAACCGGCACCCGTAGCAGGATACTTATAATAATTCATGATCTGCGCCATGGACGTAGCCACACATCCAGTGACATAGTGTTCCTCCTTGCCATTATTGACATAGGTAGGAGTCATATTATTAAAAGGCTTTGACTGATCCCACTTTGTTGACAGGAGCATTTCAACAGACTTTTTGTAATTGGGGTTGATACTAACCTTGCGAGGACGGGTACCAGCAGCAGTATGCTGTTCGAGCGTAGCGTTCATGGCCTCCAGCCACCATCTCAAACCGGGATTTGACAAGGCATCCTTGTCGAAGGGAGTATCAGAGTACGCCAATACTGCGTCAAAATCGTCGTCATTGGCAATGACGGCAAACTGATTGCTGCCAGCCAGGACGGAAAGCTGCGATTCCTCTCTCACCACGTTCATCTGTGCAGCCACCAACGAAGGACTTCTGCGACTACCATCATGATGGACAGAAACAACAGTGGCAGCAGCCTTTCGCATCTCGTCCAGCGAACGCTTCTTTGCAGAAACACTGGCGGAAGAAACGAGCAAC
The DNA here is from genome assembly GCA_018064685.1 of Bacteroidales bacterium. Taxonomy (GTDB): domain Bacteria; phylum Bacteroidota; class Bacteroidia; order Bacteroidales; family Bacteroidaceae; genus Physcousia. The sequence continues at coordinate 1,780 of JAGHUS010000201.1, forward strand.
ACCAATGACAGGAAAAAGTAAATCTTTCTCATAAATTCGGATAACTTAGATTAGTTTATTTAGAAAACAATTGTCCCTTTTTTCGGTTTCCCAGCATGGGAAGCAATACGCGTAATTAAAAAAAGGGAAAAAGAGGGCAGGCGAATTTACCTACCCTCCTTCTATAGAATTAGCTGTCTATGACTTACTTGGAAATCTTGAGGTTATACATATAATTCCAGGTACCAGCACCAGGCTGATACAAGTAGATCCAACGATAGGGCTCATCGTCGCTCTCCAATTCCCAAGACACCTCAGTGGGGAAAGTATCACCCTCGCCAAGAGCCCACTCGGCAGTAACAGGAGCAGCAGACAGATTTGCACCATCATCGGTAACGAAAACCCACTTATAACCACCATCATAAGTAGCCACATAGTTTCTGTTCATCAGATGGCTAAGTGTACCGGTCTTGGTTGTCTTGTCATAGGTATATTCCAAAGGCCACTCACAGTTCAGAAAAACGCCCACGTTGAACAATGCAGGAGCGCTGATCGTAAGAATGTGATCGTAGTCGGGATCCTCCTCATCGATAGCACCCTTGATGACAATTTCCTTGCTGAACTCCTTGTCAGGATCACCATCTTTGTCACCCGAAGTCATACCGGTCAGAGTCCACTTGCCCTGGAACTTCTCGTAGAATGCAGCATCGTTGTCACGCAGGGTAACAACAATCTGCTTGTTCTGCAGTTCAACGCCGTTCGAAGCCTTGATGGTAAGGGTTACCTCACGAGGTTCGTTGATAACATCGTCATCAATACACTGGAACTGTACATTGACAGTAGTACTAGAGGTAGTATCGTTCTTCTCGAGAAGCTTGATGTTCTTCTCGGTAATAGCGAAGTGCTTACCCTCGACTGCAGGATTCTCGCCAGTACCCTGGGCTGAAATCTCAAAAGAGATGTCGCCATTGCGCTTACCTTCAACGGTAATGGGAATGTTAATAATACCAGCGCTCTCTTTGGTGCGCAAGGAATCCGTTTCGAAGCCAGAAACGGTCTTATTGGTATTGACGGTGAATTCATCGTCTTCGTTACATGATGCCACGAAAGTAGTAACAAGTGCGACCGCTAATAATTTAATATATTTCATATCTTTCTATTGCTTTTTTTTGAAAACATTCGAATTAATAGCCAGGATTCTGCTTCATCTGAGGATTAGCATTCATCTCAGACTGGGGAATAGGCCATGTCAGGTGAGAGTCGCCAGCAGCGCGAACCAATTTGGTAGTGATGGCAGAACCGGGGAACAGACAGAAGTCGAGGTTCTGGGGCTCGCCACGAACAACACCCTCGTTCCAACGCTTGAGGTCGAGCAGACGGAAGCCCTCGCCAGCCAACTCACGACGACGTTCAGCCTTAACCTCCTCCATCAAAGCTGATGTTGAGGGGAACTGAGTCTCGGTGTAGCCAGAGATACGAGCCTTCTTCAAGTCGTTGAGGTACTTGGTACCGTCGGCAAGATTACCGCTCATAGCATAACCCTCGGCTGCAATCAGATACATCTCGGCAATACGGAACACTTTAGGTTCACTGCAGAAACGTGCAGATTCGCCACCAACACTCTGGTATACGCCACCATCATCGGGGAACTTGTTGAAAGCAAATGCATCGCCACTGGCACCACTAGTGGTGTTCAGGGTAAGTACCTTAAAATATACTGCACGTCGGGCATCGCCAGCAGCGAAGAGGTCGATAAACTCCTGAGTGGGCAGATAATCGGGCACACTACCATCCTGATAGGGAAGGAAACGAACACCATTCTGACCAGGCAATTCCTCCTTTACAGGAACGGGCACCTGAAGGATGGCTTCACCACCACCATCATTGTACCACATCTCGGCCAAATCATCAGAAGAAGCACAAAGAATATATTTTCCACCCTCAATCAAAGACTTAGCCAACTCAGCTGCAGCAGCATAGTCCTTCTTTGAAAGAGCGATACGTGCTTCAAGGGCTGTGATAACGTCCTCGGTTACATAAGCAGAGGCAACATCACCTGTTGCATGTATACGCTCCTTTGCCTCCTTGAGGTCATCGGCAATCTGCTTGTAAGTCTGCTCCATGGTGTAACGACCAGGATAGGTAGATGCATCAGAAGAGGGACTGTAGACAAGGCTGTAAGAAACACCCGTATTGGGCTGGCTGGCAGTAGCAGCATCGTAGGGCTGGCAGAAGTACTGTGCAAGTTGGAAGATTCCGAGAGCACGGAAGAAGTGTGCCTCGCCAATGACCTTCTCAACAACAGCTGAGTCCTCAGGCTCAAGAGTAGTAATGTCTATTTGATTCTTATTGGTGAGAATAAAGTTGGCACGACCAATCATCCCCTGGAATGTAGCATAGACACCACCAAATTCACCAGAGCTAGAAGTGAACTGCCAGCGATAGATATCACCAAAGGTGTTTGAATAACCAACAACAGCGTTGAAGTTATCAACCTGGAACTCGCTAAGAGTAACTGCAGAACCAGATACCGAACCACGCAGAGAAGAATAAAGACCCACACGCATGTTTCTGAAATCAGTTACAGTTGTCAAAGCTTCGTTCTCGTTAATTGCGCTATAAGGCTTCAGGTCCATCTCGCAAGATGCAAGACCCAGGCCACATGCTGCTATTAATGATAAAACTATTTTTTTCATAATGAATATCCAATTAATTTGATTAGAATGTGAGCTGTGCACCAATTGACACCTGACGAGTGTTAGGATAGTTACCCAAAGTGATGTTTGAGTCAACCTCGGGGTCATAACCGGTGTAGGGAGTGAAGGTCAAGAGATTACGGCCGATCATGTAAATCTTAGCATCCTTGATGAAACCAGTAGCAGCCATGAGACGTTTGGGGAAGGTGTAAGACAACTGCAGAGTCTTGAGACGTACGAAGTTGGCCTTCTCCAAGAGGTGAGTATCAAACTCGATGTCTGCATCAGCAGCAGGAATATCGGTAACCTGACCGGGAGTGGTCCACATGCGCAGCATGTTGGTAGTCTGGTTGTTCTCAGAAGCAAAGGTACCATTCTCAGTGAAGTAACGCTCGTTGTTGATCATGTAGCGACCGAACATACCAGTGAACTGAACATCGAGAGTCAAGCCCTTCCAAGAGAGTGAGGTAGAGAGACCACCTGACCAGGGCGCAAACATCTGCTTGCCAGTCATCACCTTGTCATCCTCAGAGTAAACCTTGGTCTTGTTGCCGTTCTTGTCCAACCAGATGTTCTGACCATCGATGGGATCAACACCTACGTAACGTACATAATAGAACTCGCCATAAGGCTTACCCTTCTCCAGACGCATACCGGTCTCGCCAAGAACATAGCTATCCAGACCCTGGAAGAGGTCGGTTATAATATTCTTGTTGTAGTTACCGTTCAAGCGAACACTCCACTGCCAGTCCTTGGTGCGGATGATGCGTGCGTTCAAGTCGAAGTCAACACCACGGTTACGCATGGTAGCCACGTTACCATAACCAGAAGAGAAACCTGTGGTATATGAGTAGGGAATCTCCATCAACATGTCTGAAGTCACCTTGTTGTAGAACTCGATGTTGAAGTCTAAAATGTTGCAGATATTACCGCTCAGACCTACATTGGTAGTCTTAACCTTCTCCCATGAGAGGTCGGGGTTGGCGGGATTAGCACTGGCCGTACCAGAATTTCCATCATAACGAGGACCAGGTACAACAAGACCAAGAGCCAGGTAGGGAGCGATTCCAGAGTTACCGGTTGAACCGAAGCTAGCCTTCAAGCTCAGATCCTTCAACCAACCCTTGGTGGGCTCCATGAACTTCTCAGAGCTGATCTTCCACATAGCAGCAGCAGCACCGAAGGTTGCCCAACGCTTGTTCTGACCGAACAATGAGCTACCATCGCGACGTACTGAAAGGTCTACAAAGTACTTGTCGAGGTAAGAATAGTTCAGCATACCGAACCATGAGTTACGAGCCTCCTCTGAGATAGATTGAGTAGGAAGCAAACCATCAGAAGCCGCATCCAACAACATCAAACGTTGGTCAGTCATAAACTCAGATCTTGCGCGGAAAGACTGATCCTTATTGCTCATGCTCTCCTGACCAGCGAGGATGGTGAACATGTGCTCCTGGTTGATATCAAACTTGTACTCTGCGGTATTGGTAACAGTCCAATTATAATATCTGTTAAAACTTTCTGTTCTTGAACCACCATCTATCAACTGACCATTTTTATATCTAGGTTCAAATGGACCAACAGGCTGGCACACATAAGTATAACGATAGTCATACCACTGCAGACCAACAGCCGAACGGAGGTTCAAGCCCTTGACGGGGTTGATGTTCACATAAGCGTTCTCGTTGATCATGGTCTGATCGTTGTGAGAAGGCTGGATCTCTGACAGGTAGTAGGGGTTGTAGTAGCCCAACAAGTCGAAATAGTCCTTGCGTGCGCCATAGCCCTGGAAGGTAGAGTTTGCATAGTCGCTACGATCCAAACCAATGATATCATGATAAGTCTCGATGGGGAGATAGATACGAGAAGCATATACCTTATTATATACAGAGTTGCTAGAATTACCGAAAGCAGTAGTACCATACTTGCGGTATGCAAGGTTGGTGTTTGCACCCACCTTCAACCAGTCGGTGATGGTAGCGGTGAGGTTAACACGGAAGGTCTCACGACGGATGCGAGAGTCGTCCATGATACCCTCGGCCTGATAGTGACCGTATGACATCAAGTATGAGAGAGCCTCGCTACCACCGGTAGCACTCAGGTTGATCTCGGCAGTAGGAGAGCTGCCACCGAAGAATACATCCTTCCAGTCGGTGCTGATGCCATTCTTCACATAGTAGTTCTTCATAGCCTGGAAGTTGGCATTGGTCTTATTGCTGGGAGAAATCATCTCCTGCAAGGTCAGCCACTGCTCAGAGTTCATCATCTCGGTGTGGTCGCCGGTCATCTTTGAGATACCATACTGTGCACTGACAGTAACAGTACCCTTCTGACCGCGCTTACCCTGCTTTGAGGTAAGGATGACAACACCATTGGCAGCACGTGAACCATAGATAGCGGTAGCAGAAGCATCCTTGAGGACGGTCATGCTCTCGATATCGTTGGGGTTCAGCATGGTAAATGCAGAAGAGGTAATCTCGCTACCATCCAATACATAGAGAGGAGTGGTGCTGGCGTTGATAGAGGTGACACCACGAATACGCATGCTGACAGAAGCTGAGGGCTCACCAGATGATGTGAAGACCTGCAAACCGGCAACCTGACCCTGAAGAGCGTCACCGATGTTTGCTACGGGCTTGTGCTCGAACTTGTCGGCAGAAACGGTCTCGACAGAACCGGCAATGGTACCGAGCTTCTTCTGTGAACCGTAACCCATTACGACGAGGGCATCCATTGCCTTTGCGTCGGGCTCCATGCGTACAACCATACCAGAGCGAGCTGCAACCTGGACGGTAGTCATACCCATGTAACTAAAACTCAGGTTCTTTTTACCTGCGGGAAGATTTACGGAGAACTTACCGTCGGCGTTGGTGATAGCACCCACATTGGTACCGGGTACGCGAACAGTAACTCCAATCAAAGGTTCGCCCGTCTCAGCATCAAGTACCGAACCAGAAATCTGGCTCTGGGCGAAAGCCATGCTTGCAGACATCAACATGCAAGCAAGGAACAACCATAATTTTTTACCCATGTTTTGATTGAATTTTGATTAATAATTAAACGATATTTTTTTGTATATTTTCTATCTGCCACAGCATCTTCCCTACACACATTTCACAAGCATTGCGACTGGCTTAGGGAATGAGGTTTTGTTTATGATTTTTAACCTACATACGCCGTTTATTAATATTTTTATACTATTCGGGTGCAAAATTAGTGTTTTTTTATGAAATCAGCAACTGTTTCGCGGCAAAACTTGTTGTTTTTGCCAAATTGCAACAGAAAAACGCACTTTATTTAACACTTTGAGAGGTTAACAGAAACACAAACACCCATTGAGTCGCAGAGTTACGGCTCAATGGGTGCAAAGAGAAAAGAGACAGGCTAAAACTACTCGTCGAACAGAGCCTTCATAAAGGCATTGAGATCCTTCTCCAAGTCGGGCATCAGCGAACCGGACAGAATCTGCTGTTCGTCATCGACAAGATAAATGTCGGAAAGTGTTTCGTGATCGCCATCGACCAAGACGAACGAGAAAGGATGCAGCACCGACATCGTGTCGATTTCTGCACGAAGAGCATCCAGACGTTCATAGAGGACAGGTGTCACCTGCTCATAGAAGTCCTCCTCCTTACTGTTAATCCACTGCTCGACAACACAACGGTTCAGTTCGTCGTCGTCATCATCATAGGCAAGGAAATCGCCCGACTCCGGACGCAGTTCGAGATGAATATCGGTAAGCACGGCATCCCTATCGGTAGGGAATTTCGCAATAATCTTACGAATAGCTCGATCAATCTCTTGTATGGTTTGCAGAGTTGGTTCCATATACTTTAAAGATTACGTCCGTGACATGCCTTGAACTTCTTGCCCGAACCGCAGGGACATGGATCGTTGCGTCCGGGGAGCTTCTCGGCCTGCATGGGCTGAGGACGACGGGCCTCCTCGCTACGGGTGTCCTGAGCGGCAGCAGCTCGCTGTGCGGGATCGGTGAGGTCGCTGCGGCTCTCGGAATACTGAGGACGACGGGTAGGCATTTCGCGAGGAGCCTCCTGCACACGCTGCTGAGGAGCCTCGGGTGCCTTAGGCGCGTCGGGAGCGTCGGGAGCCTGAGTCTGCTGAGGAGGCAACTGGCCACGCATCAGCACGCTGACCGTCTTGTTGTTGATGGTATCGATCATCGCATCAAACAGCTTCACACTCTCCAGCTTGAAGATCAAGAGAGGATCCTTCTGCTCGTAGCTGGCGTTGGTAACAGAATGCTTCAACTCGTCGAGCAGACGGAGATTCTCCTTCCATGCCTCGTCGATGGTATGTAGCAGGATGGCCTTCTCGAATGCCTTGACAAGTGCCTGAGACTCTGTCTCGTAAGCCTCCTTGAGGTTGACCGTGATCTGGTAAACACGACGTCCGTCGGTGATGGGAACGAGGACGTTCTCGTACATCTGTCCCTGAGGACTCTCATAGATATTCTTGATGACGGGATAGGTGATGCCAGCCAAGGTGTTGGTCTTCTCCTTGAAACGAGCCATGGCGGCCTCGTAAGCTTTCTCGCACAAATCATCACGGTTGGTATCCATCAATTCCTGTTCGGTGAAGGGAACCTCCATGCTGAGAATCTCGATGAACTTCTCCTTCATATCGTCGTAAGTGAAGTTCTCGATGATATGGCATACACGATCCCAGATGGTGTTGGCGATATCCATACCGATACGCTCGCCCATCAAGGCGTGACGGCGCTTCTCATAGATGACGGTACGCTGCTTGTTCATCACATCATCGTACTCGAGCAGGCGCTTACGCACACCGAAATGATTCTCCTCGACTTTCTTCTGAGCGCGCTCGATGCTGTTGCTGATCATCTTGTGTTCGATCATCTCGCCCTCCTCGAAGCCCAGACGGTCCATAACCTTGGCAATACGCTCGCTGGCGAAGAGACGCATCAGCTTATCTTCGAGAGAGACGAAGAAGACTGAGCTACCGGGGTCGCCCTGACGTCCGGAACGTCCACGCAACTGACGGTCTACACGACGGCTCTCGTGACGCTCGGTACCGATGATGGCCAAACCGCCCGCTGCCTTCACCTCGGGCGACAGCTTGATATCGGTACCACGACCAGCCATGTTGGTAGCAATGGTCACGGCTCCCAAGCCATTGGTGCTCTGACCGGCCAATGCCACAATGTCTGCCTCCTTCTGGTGCAGCTTTGCATTCAGCACCTGATGAGGAATCTTGCGCATTGACAACATCTTGCTCAGCATCTCGCTGATCTCGACGCTGGTAGTACCGACCAGTACGGCACGTCCTTCCGAACGAAGTTTTTCAACCTCCTGTATTACAGCCTTATACTTCTCGCGCTGTGTCTTGTAGACACGATCGTTCATATCATTACGCAAGATAGGACGGTTGGTGGGAATCTCCACTACATCCAGCTTGTAGATGTTATCAAACTCGCCAGCCTCGGTAATGGCCGTACCGGTCATACCTGAGAGCTTATGGTACATACGGAAGTAGTTCTGCAGGGTGATGGTGGCAAAGGTCTGGGTGGCAGCCTGCACCTTGACGTGCTCCTTGGCTTCGACAGCCTGATGCAGACCGTCGCTCCAACGACGACCTTCCATGATACGTCCTGTCTGCTCGTCGACAATCTTAATCTCGCCATCCTGGATGACATACTCGTCGTTCAGGTTGAACATGGCGTAAGCCTTGAGCAACTGCTGGATGGTGTGTACACGCTCGCTCTTCACGGCATAGTCGGTGTAGAGAGCGTCCTTCTTGGCTATACGATCCTCGGTAGAGAGGCTCTCGTCGCCTTCGATAGCACTGATAAGAGTGACAATGTCGGGCAGGACGAACAACTGTGCGTCGTTGACCTGACTTGCCATCCAGTCGTTACCCTTGTCGGTGAACTCTACACTGTTCTGCTTCTCCTCGACCACGAAATACAGAGGCTCGACACACTCGGGCATACGCTTGTTGTTGTTCTCCATATAGATGGCCTCGGTAGCCAGCATACCCGACTTGATACCGGGCTCGGAGAGGAACTTGATGAGCGCCTTGTTCTTTGGCCATGCCTTGTGGCTGCGGTAAAGCTGCAGGAAACCCTTTGAGCTTGCGTCCTTGTCATTCTCGTCGGTACCCTTCTTGATGAGAGCCTTAGCCTCGGCAAGGAACTGGGTGGCCAGCTGACGCTGCACGCCGAACAGGCGCTCAACCAACGGCTGCCACTGCTCGAACTGCTGATCCTCGCCCTTGGGTACGGGACCACTAATAATAAGAGGTGTACGAGCATCGTCGATCAGCACAGAGTCGACCTCATCGACAATGGCGAAGTTATGGCCACGCTGTACCAAGTCCCTGGGGTTGGTAGCCATATTGTCGCGCAGGTAGTCGAAACCAAACTCGTTGTTAGTACCGAAAGTGATATCGGCCAGATAAGCCTGGCGACGTGCCTCGCTGTTGGGCTGGTGCTTATCGATGCAATCCACACGCAGACCGTGGAACATATAGAGGGGACCCATCCACTCAGAGTCACGCTTGGCCAGATAATCGTTGACTGTTACGACATGTACGCCATTACCGGTCAGGGCATTCAGGAATACGGGGCATGTTGCCACGAGGGTCTTACCCTCACCCGTAGCCATCTCGGCCACCTTGCCCTGATGCAGTACAGTACCACCGAACAACTGTACATCATAGTGTACCATGTTCCACTGCATATCGTTACCACCGGCTATCCAATGGTTATGATAGATGGCTTTATCGCCCTCGATATCAACAAAATCGAAACGGGCGGCAAACTCACGGTCGAGGTCGGTAGCGGTGACCTCAACATTCTCATTCTTAGAGAAACGCTCGGCAGTGCTCTTGACAATGGCAAAAGCGATGGGGCGAACCTTATCCAGCTCTACCTCAAAACGCTCCAGCACATCCTTCTCCAGCTTGTCCACCTGAGCAAACAGAGGAGCACGATCCTGAATCTCTGTCTCCTCGATTTGCGCCTTCAATGCGTTGATATTCTCGCGAATGTCATCGGCAGAATGCTGAACCTGATTCTTTATCTCTTCTGTCTTGGCACGCAGTTCGTCATTGCTGAGCGCCTGGATTTGGGGGAAGACTTCGAGAACCTGGTTCACCAAAGGCTGGATAGCCTTCAAGTCGCGGCTCGCCTTGTTGCCGAAGATCTTGCTTAAAAAATTAATGAAACTCATATGTATGTATTATTTTATTTAGTCGTTTAAGGGACAAGCCATTTTGTTGTCTAGGGAACATGATTGGCGTTCAAACTGGGAACGTGGTTTAGAACCAAACATGCCCCCACCCGACTTTATCCCTTGATGCATTTTCATATCACTCTTATTTATAACGGGCTTTGACTGCAGCCGTTCGGAGCACGGATTCTGAGGTGGCGTGCTACGGTGGGAGCCACACGGTCTACTGTTACTGGAGTGTTTATGATTTCGCTTTTAATATCTTTTCCGAGGAAGAAGAGGGGGAAGCCCATGTATGACTCGCGTGAGATGCGGTCTTCGTGCGTATTCTCGTTGATGAGATGCCATCCGGGTGCCGCCTGTATCATGATGTCGCCCGAAATCTTTGGATTATGTCCGTTGCGCAAGCGACTGATGCTGGGCGTACCGGCTCCCTGCAGCAAGCGTTGTGTGGTGAAGACATCTCGCACACCAGCCAACTGCAAAAGGAAGTCCTGACAGCGCATCAGCACCTCAGACTGGTTCAGTGCTCTGTTCTCCAAAAATTTCAGGTTGAGATAGAGCTGAGTGCCCAGTGCCGTCTCGACGTATTGTCCTTGACCATAAACGGCAATCAGATACATATTTAATAATAATTGCGCGCGCGTGATGTTGAATGTGCCGGTGGGGATGCGATAAGGCTCGAGGTTGGTGGCATGTTCGTCGGCATATCCCGTACTGGTCAGGACGAACAAGACTTGGTTCTTGCCTATCTTCTGCTCAACATACGAGAAGCAATCGGCCAACTGCTGATCGAGACGCACATAGGTATCCTGAAGCTCCAAAGGACACTCATCCACACCCTTATGCAGATAGTTACCCGCATAGTAGGTGAGCGCAAGGATGTCGGGTATATCATCGGCACCCAGATTGGTGCTCTTCAGACAGAACTCGGCAAAACGGTTCACCTCATCGTTCACCATGACAGTCTCCTTCAGATCGCGTATCTTTCGTTCGCCTGAGAAGCTGTGCTTGAAGGGCGTGCGTACACCACCCGAAACGAAGTAGTTGAAACTGCCGGAAAGAGCATTGGCCGGCTCCCACTTGACAGAAGAAATACGACTCTTCAGTCCGCTGCCATTGTTATAGGTCAAAGCCCATTGCGGGAATTGCCCGTAGTAGTCGGTGCCGCACCACTGGCCGGTCATGTCGTTAAGCCAGAAAGCGCCGTCGGCAGCATGTCCGGCCGAGAAGATGGAGGCGTCGCGATAGGGCGAGATGCTGTACACCAGTGCCTTGCCCTCTGTCGCCACCTTCAGTTCGTCGGTTATGGTGCTTACGCCAAGATTGGCGGGACTGCTCTGTTCATTCGTAAGCAGTCCCTTGAATGCCTTGTCGTCAACACAATAGACGGGTTGCAAAGTACTTCGGTCTAACCAACGCTCGCCCACCACTCCATGTTCGTAAGGCGAGGTGCCTGTCATCAAAGATGCCACGGCCGATGCCCGATCGGGCGATGCGTAGGGGTATTCTGCCTGCGTATAGACTCTGCCGTCGCGCAGCAGACGCTTGAACCCCTTGTCGCCATAGAGAGGCATGAAAGCCTCCATATAGTCGGAACGGAACTGGTCAATGACGATGTTGACGACCAAGCGAGGCAGCTCGGTCGACGTCTGCGCCTCCAACGGCACAATGGCCATCATGACCATCAGCGAGGAGAGTATGCGATATCGGTTCAAATTCGTCATTTCTTTTTCCGAGGTTTAACGCGTCTGGGCTTCAAACGGCTGAAATTGAATATATAACTCAAAGGGCGTACCAGCAAAGCTAATGCCAAAACTACTGTCACGGAGCTGAAAGTTTGTGGAATCCAAGGCGCAGCTATCAAAAAGAGTGTCAAAATGGCAGCGTAGACGTAATGATAGGCGCATCGCTTATGCTTAAAAGCGCACAATACCACCCACGGCATGCACAGCAGAGGCAACGGATTGAAGACCCAAATCTGCCAGTTGCTGCCCAGAGTAGGATGCTCAGAGAACAGGAACATAAAGGTGATGAGCAGTCCGGCCGCACCCACAGAGGGCATAAGTAGGATGTCCAGTCCCCACATCATGTGCTTCGTCCAATATTCCAAGGCAAAGAGGAGCAGCATAATTCCGAGGAAGATAAGGGCACATACGACGGGCGAGAGAGGGAAGCCTTTTTCACGAACCACATCTCTCTTAGCCAGAAGCGTGACGGTCTGCTGCACCAACGGACGGGCAGTGCCCATACTGTCGCAAATGGAAGCTGCGTCAAAATAGGCCTTCAAATGATAAGGCAGGAAACGCATGGCATGGTCGTCCAGCAAGGTGTCGGTATTGGCTCCGAGCAGAATGTCGTCGCCTAACTGTGCCCAAGGCGAATCTTGTGTATACTCATGCAAAGACTGTCGATACGTCTTCTTATCCTGCTCCTTGTATCGGATTCGGCTGCCACAAGCCTCCAAGGCAGCCTGAACTATGTCGTTGGACTTGGAGGTGCAGTTGTTGGTAAGGAAATTATAGCGATAGACACCATTGTTGCGGAAGCACTCTTCCTGCAGCATAGCAAACAACGTCAGCGCCTCCTCTTGCGACAGGTTGATTTGCTGGCAAATAATCTCCGACCCGCGTCGCTCATACTCTTCACGAAAGAAGAAATAAGGCATAGCCTGCACCATATAGTCAGTCTCGCCCATCATAAATCGCCAGATGAAGTTGGGCTGTGTCTCGTCGAAAACGCCATAGTTAAACACTACAGAATCCGTCCGTACTGCACCCGGCACGGAAACAAGAACAGCAGTGTGTCCATACAGTTCATAGACCTCACCACCAGGCGAGCAAGTAAGCAGTGAGACAGTGACACTGTCATTCACGCTTTGCGCGCGCAAACCCGCTTGGCCTAATACACAAAAAAAGACCAAGACGAGCAACCTGTATACTGTCTTTTGTAGTTTAAACATTGAAAAATGCAAATTTGCGAATGCAAAGGTACAAATTAGCGTGCTAAAATGCAAATTTATTTGCAATTATCCTAAAAAAAGTATATTTCTTCAAATTCTTCATCAACGATTTTCCAATCTTACGAGAATTTCGTAACTTTGCACCTTGAATATTGTGTCCACGCACGAAAGGGCATTCTCACGTCCTATTAAGCAATGGTGCAGGTGGCAAAAAACAATAAGAATAAAGGAACAGTGAATCTAGTAATAGACATAGGCAACACAAGGGCAAAGCTGCTGGTTTTCAACAACCAAGAGGTAGTGGAACTTGCCTATAGCGACAGCAACACACTAAAGGAGCTGGACGCTCTCTGCCAGCGTCATACACTGGAGAAAGGCATCCTGAGCACCGTGGCAAGAATAGGAGAAGAAGCCGAAGAGAGACTCCGCAAGCTCTCTTTTCCTCTCATCCGGCTTGACGCCAACACACCATTGCCTATCAACCTGCTATGGAAAAGGCCCGACCTGGCAGACCCCATCCGCATGCCAAACACTATGGGAGCCGACAGAATTGCCGCCATCGTGGGTGCCATGGTGCAAGCTCCCGGCACACCCTTGCTGATTGTAGACGCCGGAACATGCATCACCTATGAAGTGATTGACAACGAAGGATTTTACATCGGCGGAAACATAGCGCCTGGTGTGCAAATGCGCCTCAAGGCTATGCACGAGCACACCGCCCTGCTGCCATTGGTAAAAGAAGAAGGTGATACACCCCTACTGGGCTATGACACCGACACCTGCATGCGAAGCGGAGCCAAATTGGGAATGACCTTCGAGATAGAGGGTTATATCCGGCTATGGAAAGAGAGATTCCCCAACCTCCAGGTTTACATGACAGGAGGAAGCGAGATAAAATTCAACCAGGAGATAGAAGGTATCGTGCATCACGACAACCACTTGGTACCCAAAGGATTGAATGACATATTAAGATTAATGAAATAAGATAAGAAGAGTGAATAAACTACATCAATTATTCATCAGCGCACTAACCGTGCTTCTGCCTTCTGCCGCATTGGCACAGAATGGCAGCAACACATCCTACTCTCGTTTCGGACTGGGCACACTGGCCGAACAGTCGCAGACATTCAACCGCGGAATGGGCGGCGTGGCATATGGTCTGAGAAATGGTTCGCAGGTTAACATGCAGAACCCTGCCTCATACTCTGGCATCGATTCATTGTCGTTCCTCTTCGACGTAGGCCTCACCCTGCAATACGGCCACATGTCACAAGCCGGCAAAAGCACCAACGCCAGAAACACCACACTGAGTAACATCAACGCGGGCTTTCACGTAGGCAAGAACCTGGGTATGTCTATAGGCTTCATGCCGTATACCACAATAGGCTACACCTTTACAGACAACGGAAAGGTTGGCAGCACAAGTAACACCTCGCAGGACATCACACAGAAGACAACATACACCGGAAATGGCGGACTGAACCAACTGTACATCGGTATTGGCTGGAAGCCATTTGCCAACCTGTCAGTCGGCGCCAACCTAGGCTACATGTGGGGTGACTACAACCATTCGATGTCGCAGAGCTTCCAAGAGAACGGTGCTGCCAGCACGAGCTATAGTAATCAGAACCAGGTGTATAGCACTGAGATGCGAACCTACAAACTGCAGTTCGGCGTGCAATATCCCATACGCCTGACAGCCCAAGACTGGCTGTCACTGGGTGCCACTTACAACCTCGGACATTCTATCGGGGGTAAGTCCTCCTTACTGCGCTATACATCGGCCGGCGACTCAACCGAAGTGAGCACATCAAAGGCTTTCGACCTGCCTCAGTCTATAGGTGCCGGTATAGCATGGCAGCACAAGAACCAGCTGACGATTGCCGGTGACTTCACCTACGAGAAGTGGGGCAGCTGCCACATGCCCGTTGCAGGAAAAGATGTCAACAATGACATCACCTACACACCTCAAAAAGGTATGTACAGCAACAGTATGCGCTTTGCCTTAGGCGCCGAATACACTCCCGATGCCATGTCGCGCCACTACATGGGCACAGTGAAGTACAGAGCAGGATTCAACATAACCACTCCCTACCTTAAAGTGAATGGACAGGATGGCCCCTCGGAATACAGGGCCACCATAGGTATCGGCCTGCCATTGCAAGCCAAGAAACTGAGCGGGCGTTCAGTCATCAACGTATCAGCCGAGTGGATGATGCGTAAACCATCGGTTGAAAACATGATTAAAGAGAATTATTTCCTGATCAACCTGGGCATCACATTCAACGAGCGATGGTTCATGAAGTGGAAGATTAACTAAGGTTATGAGGTTATGAGGTTATGGGGTTGTGAGGTTATGAGGTTGTGAGGTTATGAGGTTGTGAGGTTATGAGGTTATGAGGTTATGAGGTTGTGAGGTTATGAGGTTGTGAGGTTATGAGGTTGTGAGGATAGGATACTCTAGGACTTTGGCCCATTCCTTATTAAAGAAACAACAACACATACAACCTTCTTAACTTC
Organism: Bacteroidales bacterium; assembly: GCA_018064685.1. GTDB lineage: Bacteria > Bacteroidota > Bacteroidia > Bacteroidales > Bacteroidaceae > Physcousia. The sequence goes on from JAGHUS010000201.1 coordinate 17,148, forward strand.
TTGCCAACAAAAAACAGTAGTATATTGAGAAAGATTCTTGCCATACTAGTCACCGGGACAATCATCTTGTTTGGAGCATGCGCCGCCGAGCAGGAACACGTGGCTGATGCCATCAACGAGGGAGACTCGTTGGCTTTCATGACTGCCAGTGGTGTGAGCACGCTGATTTCCGACTCGGGTGTCATACGCTATAAGCTGGTAGCAGAAGACTGGCAGATACACAACAGCACCGTGCCCGCCACATGGAAATTTCTGCATGGATTCTTCATGGAACGATTTGACGAAAACATGCACACCGACCTTTTCGTACAAGCCGACACTGCCTACCTGCACAAGCAGAACCTTTGGGAGCTGAGAGGACGTGTCCTCATAAAGAATCTGGAGGGAACACTCTTCATTACCGAGGAACTGTTCTGGGATATGGACCAGCAGAAGATGTGGAACCACATGCCCATGGACATATACATGCCTGACCGTGAACTGCACGGCACAGAATTCCAATCGAACGAGAAGATGACGGATTACACCGTCAAGAATTCGGAAGGAAAATTCCCAGCAAGCGATACAGAGAGCGACATGCCCGTCCCCACGCCGATGCAAGATTCCGTTATAGCCAATCCAAACAAAAAGTTGCCGGACAACACACCCGCCCCCAACAAACGATAATCCCCACATGGACATCCCCACAACACAACTCATCATCTACACAGTCATCGTGCTCCTATTCTCCGCATTCTTCTCGGGAATGGAGATCGCCTTTGTTTCGTCCAGCAAACTACGATACGAAATGGACAAGGCAAGCAACAGCTTGAGCAGCAAGATGATGGGTACCTTCTACAATCACCCGAACAATTTCATCTCGACACTATTGGTCGGCAACAACATCGCGCTGGTCATCTACGGTATCCTGATGGCACAACTACTGGGCGAATGGTTTATAAAGGACCTGAGCCAGACTGTTGGCAACGAGGCGTTGGGCATCATCCTCAACACCGTTATATCCACACTTATCGTGCTTGTCACTGGAGAGTTTCTGCCCAAGACCATATTCAAGCACAACCCCAACAGGATGTTAAACATTTTTGCCGCACCAATGTTTATCATCTACATCATCCTCTACCCTATCAGCAAGTTTACAAGCGGACTAAGCAAACTGCTGCTCAGCATCTTCGGTATCAAAGTCAAGAAGAACGAGAACGAATCGACATTCACCAAAATCGACCTCGACCACCTCATCCAAAGCAACATTGATGACGTGAAGGACGGAAAGGACATCAGTGAAGAGGTGAAGATGTTCCAGAACGCATTGGATTTCAGTTCGGTGAAAGTGCGCGACTGCATCGTGCCACGCACGGAGATTGACGCAGTAGGACTAGACACGCCGTTCGAGACGCTCAAAAGCCAATTCATAGAATCCGGCCATTCGAAAATCATCGTATACGGAGAAGACATCGATGAGGTGAAAGGATACGTCCATTCATCCGAGATGTTCCGTCTGCAACCCGATTCCGACTGGACTCAGCACATCCGCGATGTGGCCTTCGTACCCGAGACAATGCCCGCACAGAAACTGTTGAAGACATTCATTCAGCAGAAACGCTCACTGGCAATTGTCGTCGATGAGTTTGGAGGAACAAGTGGCATCGTGTCGCTGGAAGACTTGGTGGAAGAAATATTTGGAGAAATTGAGGACGAGCATGACAACACCCACTACACGGCACAGGACCTAGGCAACAACGAGTATCTGCTTTCAGCCAGAATGGAGATAGAGCAGGTAAACGAAAAGTTCGGACTCGACCTGCCTGAGAGCGACCAGTACTTGACTATTGGCGGTCTCATCCTACACAAATATCAAAGTTTCCCCAAGCTGAATGAGGTCGTCAAATTCAGTCATTTTGAATTCAAAATCATCCAGAAGACAACCACCAAGATCGTGCTTGTCCGCTTAAAAGTAGGCTAATATTGGTCTGCCATCCCCTTTTCCGCTTTATTTTTCACCTTTACGTGCGCTTTTCTATTAAATAATTGCGCGCGTATGAATCTTTTTTTGTAACTTTGCGCGCTGAATATGGGTAAAACGCCCTAACACGAACTGAATAAACAAATCAAAAAAATCATAAACAATGGCAACATTACAAAAACTAAGAAACAACAAAATCACACCCATCGCAATCGGTGTGGCGATGCTTTTGTTCGTTGTAACCCTCTTCCTGAAGCAGGGAGGCGGCGAAGGTGAGAGAGACGCATTTAACCTTAATGGCAAGACCCTTGACATTAACGCATTCAATGCAATGGTAGAGGAAACAGAGAATTACTATTCTACCATGCAGCTTTTGACCACAGGTCAGAAGTATGACTTCAACAACGAGGAGGTTGCACAGATCCGCGAGATGGTGTACCAGCAGTACATCAGCAACCAGATGCTCGAGGAGGAGTGCGAGAAATTGGGTATCACCGTCACCAACGAGGAGTTGCAGAACATCATTAAGACTGGTAACAACCCTCGCCTGATGCAGAACCCCGTCTTCGCACAGCAGGGAGCATTCAGCTTCACAGCATTGCAGCAGTTCCTGAAGCAGCACGACGAAATGTCAAAGAACCCTCAGGTATCACCCGAGGAGCGCGAGATGATGGATCGTGTATACAGAATGTGGCTGTACACCGAGAAGGAGCTTCGCAAAGACGTATTGACAAACAAGTACCAGACTCTGCTTGCAAGCCTTATGCTCAGCAACCCCATCAGCGCCAAGCAGCACTTCGAGGCTAGCAACAACGAAACCGAGGTTCTGCTCGCAGCCGTTCCTTACACCAGCATCGAGGATAAGGACGTGAAGGTTGAGGATAGCGATATTCAGGCTAAGTACAACGAGAAGAAGGAAGCATTCTACCGCTTCAACCAGTCTCGCGACCTGAAGTTCATCGACGTCATCATCAACGCCAGCAAGGAGGATGAGGAAGCCCTCCAGAATGAGATGAACAACTTCGCTGAGCAGATGCAGGCTGCCGACGCTAACATCGAGAACATCGTACGCCGTTCACAGTCTACCATTGCCTACATCGGTATGCCTGTAAGCAAGGACATGTACGCATCGGTTCCTGGTGTAGCAGCATGTCTCGATACAATGGCAGTGAACACCCAGACCGCTCCCTTCCGCTGTCTGGAGGACAACACCATGAACATCGTGAAGCTGATGGACAAGATCACCCGTCCCGATTCAATCGAGATTCGTGAGATTGACGTGGTATTTGGCAAGGATCAGGAGGCAAGCAAGAAGAGTGCTGACAGCATCTACACCGCTCTCCAGGCAGGTCAGAGCATCGACTCTATTGCCAAGTTCTACAACCAGACTGCCGAGAAGCACTGGGTTACAAGCCAGATGTATGAGAGCGGTCAGATGGACAAGACCTATACCGAGGCTATTACCAGCGCTGCTGCCGGTAGCTACAACAAGATTGAGCTGCCCAATGGCATTGCTATCTTCCAGGTTACCGACCGTCGCAACATGGAGGAGAAGTACCAGGTTGCAGTAATCAAGCGCGAGATTGCTTTCGGAAATGAGACCTCTACCAACAACTTTAATAAGTTGAGCACCTTTGTAGCCAGCAACAAGACTGTAAAGGACATGGAGAAGAACAGCAAGGGTGAGTTCAACATCCAGACTCTTGAGGAGGTTCAGCCCATGCAGCCCGCAATCGCAAATATCGCAGACTCTCGTGAGATTATACGCTGGGCTTACAACGAAGACACCAAGGTGGGTGATGTAAGCGAGATCTTCTACTGCGGCAAGAAGCGTGAGCACCTCGTAGTAGCTGTACTGACTGCCATCCACGAGGAAGGCTATGCAGACGCTAAGGAGGAGGTTATCAAGAATCAGTTGCGCCAGCTGGTAATTGCCGACAAGAAGGCTGCAATGATTCAGGACAAGATGAAGAATGCCAAGAGCATTGCTGAGGTAGCACAGATCAAGGGCGCTGTTCAGGACACCATCCAGAACATCACCTTTGCCAACACCACTTACATCCAGAAGACTGGTGCCAGAGAGGTTTCAATCAGCGGTGCAGCAAGTGCTGCAGCAAAGGATAAGTTCGTAGCTGGCATCCGTGGCGAGGAGGCTGTATATGCATTCAAGGTTATCAACAAGACAGCAAAGGCTACCTACAACGCTAAGGAGAACGAGAAGGAAGAGATGATGAAGGCTGCACAGGAGAAGGCTTCAATGGCCTTGAGCGGCACATTCGACATGTACAGAGGCGGCATGACCGACATGCGTAACCCCAACAACATCTTCTACAACAACTACAAGAACGCCAAGAAGAAGGACAACCGCATCCTCTTCTTCTAACAAAAAACTAATCTTAGGATTATATGAGTGGGACGTGCCGTTTGGCACGTCCCACTATTATTTTGACCACCTACCTAAAGAATCAAAAAAAACCTCCAGCCAAAGGGCCAGAGGTTAATATTTGGGAGTTGAACTAATACAGGATTAGTTGTTCTCGGGACGCAGCTGACGAACAGTCTCAGCAGTACGCCACATCTCGCTCTCACGCAGAGCAGCGAGCTCCTTCTCAAGACCTACACGATAGTCGGGCTTAGAGTTAGCGTCGATAGAGATCTGAGCCTCGTTACCACACTTTACAGAAGCATAGAGCTTCTCTACAACGGGCTTGCAAGCATCGTGGAAGGGACCCATCCAGTCGAGTGCACCACGCTGAGCGGTAGTAGAGCAGTTTGCGTACATCCAGTCCATACCCTTCTGAGCGAAGAGAGGCATCAGTGACTGAGTCAGCTCCTCAACGGTCTCGTTGAAAGCCTCAGAGGGAGTATGACCATTCTCACGGAGCACCTCGTACTGAGCGAGCAGCAGACCCTGGATAGCACCCATCAATGAACCACGCTCACCGGTGAGGTCAGAGGTAGCCTCGCGCTGGAAGGTAGTCTCGAAGAGGTAGCCAGAACCGATACCGATACCGAGAGCCAAGGTACGATCGAGAGCCTTGCCAGTAGCATCGTTGTAAACAGCGTATGAAGAGTTCAAACCGCGACCCTCGAGGAACATGGTACGGAGTGAGGTACCAGAACCCTTAGGAGCCACCATGATAACGTCGATGTCCTTTGAGGGAACGCAACCGGTGCGATCGCTCCAAGTGATAGCGAAACCGTGTGAGAAGTAGAGAGCCTTACCGGGAGTGAGGTACTTCTGCAAGGTGGGCCATACGCTCATTACAGCTGCATCAGAGAGCAGCCACATAACGATAGAAGCCTTGTCGGCAGCCTCCTCGATTGAGAACAGAGTCTCACCGGGAACCCAACCGTCGTTGATAGCCTTCTCGAAGGTCTTTCCCTGACGCTGACCAACGATTACGTTGAAACCGTTGTCACGCAGGTTGCAAGCCTGACCAGGCCCCTGTACACCATAACCGATAACGGCGATGGTCTCATCCTTCAAAATCTCACGAGCCTTCTCCAAGGGAAACTCTTCGCGGGTCATTACCTCCTCGATAACGCCGCCAAAATTCATTTTTGCCATTGTTGTTAAATTTTAAAGATTTATATTGTTGTTTACTATAGTTGCGTTAACTAAATGTTCTAGGTCTTCTAGATGTTCTAGATATTCTAGACTTTCTAGATATTCTAGTTTTTCTAGATGCTCTAGGCCTTCTAGAAATTCTAGATTAACTAGAAAAACTAGTTGAATCTTATCTTTGCCTGACAGACCACATCACCGGCACTATCGGCTGTTACATTCTTGCGCACCTCCACATCAAACTCATTCTCGTCGACGGGCTGTAGATACAGACTCAGTCGATCGCCTAAGTAGCTCTCCGTCTTGTAGGCTATCTCAAAGCGGCGGATGCCTTTCTCGTAGCGTTCGCGAGGGAAGATGTCAAGGATGTGCTCGATGTACTTGATGGAGTTGATATGTCCGTTGATATCCACATCGCTGTAGAAAGTATCGATGGTGCGTATCAGCTCTGCATCGCGGAAGCGGAAACGTCCGTGTCCGTCGATAGGACAGATGTTCTCCTCTTCGCTGACCACATAGTTCAGGATGTCGCCATTATAGAGCGAGAACAAGTCGCAAGGACGGCGTGTATCCATATCTATCATAGCCCAGATGCTACGTGCATAACCCAATGGAGTGCCATCTGGACGCTGTATGGCGAAGTTACGATTGGTGAAGAGTTTGATGACACTCTCTACCCACGTTTTCACCTCAAAATGCTCGTACTGGCAAGGCATCTCCAGCATCTCAATGCTGAGACGACTCAACACCCAGGTGTGGTGCGACTCATTGAGCGCACCTATGCCCCACCCTCTCTTCTGAGAATGGTTGCCGGCAGCATTCAGCAGATGATTACCCAGGACACCCATGAAGATGCGTCCGGTAAAGTCGACATGGAAGGGTTCCACGTATACCGGATACGTATCAATCTTGCCGAAATTCAATATCTCGTTTGCCATAATAATGCATCAAACTCTAATCCCGAAACTCTCTATTACGACGTGGACACGACCATTACAGGTTGTCTCTGTCCTCCTCACGCTGAGCAATATACTGGTCGAGACGCTCGATGCACGACTTGGTAATGGCTATACGGCCAGAACGCACGAACTGCAGAACGCAGCCCAGGTCGTTGAGCTCCTTGAAATGCTCCAGCACATCGTTTGTCACACCAGTCTTCTCTACCGTGGTATAGGTAGGATTCACCTCGACAATGCGAGCGTCAAACCGACGCACGATGCGTGATATATCAGGATTTGCCAGCACCATAGGTGTAGAGAGCTTGAGCAAGGAAGTCTCGAGGATGAATATCTCGTCGTCGACGAAGCAGTTGGCCTGCAGCACATCAATCTTCTTCTCAATCTGCTTGCAAAGCATCTCGGCCATCTCCTGTTTGCAGTAGCAGGTAATGGTATACTTATGCACACCGGGTGTGCTGGAAGAGCACACGTTGAGCGACTCGATATTAACCTGACGACGTGTGAAGACAGCCGTAATCTGGTTCAGCACACCAGCGTAGTTCTCCGAGTAGATAATGAGTGTGTAGAGAGTCAGTCCATCGTGATTGAGGAGTGAGCCCTCCTGAGCAGCTGCTGAGCGGCGAGCCACAGCATTGCGACTGAATGTCTCATGCTGACCATCCTGCTGCATGTCCTGAGCCAGGGTAGCCTTGCGCTGACGGGCGAGACTCTTCTCGTAGGAGTCGCGGTCGACCGATGCGGCAGCGCGCACGGCAGCGTCAAACTGTTCGACCCCGTCCTGGCCTCCCCGAGAGGAGGAATTTAATGGTTTGTCTTGTATATCGTTAGCCATATTGTCACATTTGCCACAGGTGTTACAGTCACCACACTCTGCAGCTCCGTATTTTGATTTCATTTTATTTTACTTCCAAAAGCATCTCGTCCACATTGCCGCCGGGAGGTGTCATAGGCAGAACGTTATCTTCCTCCATCACAGCACACTGCAGCAAGAAGGGACCGTCGGTGTCCAACATCTCACGAATGGCAGCATCCAAATCCTTACGCTCCACAACAGTGCGACAAGGTATGCCATATCCCTCGGCAATCTTCTCGAAGTCAGGATTTGCCATGGGAGTGAACGAGTAACGCTTGTTGAAGAACATGTACTGCCACTGGCGGACATTGCCCAGGAAGTTGTTGTTCAGCAGAATCATCTTCACGGGTGCCTGCTGCTCCATGATGGTGCCCAACTCCTGAATGGTCATCTGGAAACCACCATCGCCGCAGAACATGCAGACGGTACGATCGGGAGCTCCGAACGTAGCACCGATGGCAGCAGGAATGCCGAAGCCCATCGTACCACAGCCACCGCTGGTGACAACAGAACGAGACTTGGTGAACTTGAAGTAACGGCAACCGAACATCTGATTCTGACCCACATCGGTGACGAGGATAGCCTCGTTGTTGGCAGCCTCGCTCACCTTGCGAACCACCTCGCCCATCAGCAAGGGTCCCTCGGTAGGATTCAAGGCAGGATTGATTACCTTATTATATTCTTTCTCGTCGTAAGGCTTGAAGCCTTCAATCCAGGACTTGTGAGTAGCCTCATCGACATGATCGATAAGTGCAGCAAGAGTCTGCTTGCAGTCGCCCAGCACGGCCAGGTTGACCTTCACGTTCTTGTTGATCTCCGAAGGATCGATGTCGAAATGGATGATCTTAGCCTGCTTGGCATAGTTCTTCAAGTTGCCCGTCACACGGTCGTCGAAACGCATGCCGACAGCAATGAGCAAATCGCACTGGTTGGTCATGACGTTGGGAGCCAGGTTGCCGTGCATACCCAGCTTACCCATATTGAGAGGATGCTCGGTAGGAGCAGCCGACAAGCCCAGGAAGGTGGTTCCGAAAGGAATCTGCGCCTTCTCGCAAAGAGCAAGGAGTTCGTTGCTGGCACCGGCCAGCTCCACACCCTGTCCCACCAGCATGAAGGGCTTCACGCTCTCGTTGATCATCTTGGCAGCCTTCTCCAATGCGCCTTCGGCAGGCTGTGGACAAGGATTATAACTGCGGATGAAATCTACCGTCTGAGGCTGGTAGTCAATCATTGCCGTCTGGGCATTCTTGGTAAAGTCGAGCACCACAGGACCGGGACGGCCGCTGCTGGCGATATAGAAGGCACGAGCCACAGCCCAAGGTATATCCTCGGCACGGCGGATCTGGTAGTTCCACTTCGTGATGGGCTGTGTGACACCTACCACGTCGACCTCCTGAAAGGCATCGGTGCCCAGCATGGCAGCACCCACCTGACCGCAGATAACGACCAAGGGAGTGGAGTCGACCATAGCATCGGCCACACCGGTAATGGTGTTCATGGCACCAGGGCCCGAGGTGACGATGCAGCAGCCCACCTTACCGCTGACGCGGGCATAGCCCTGCGCAGCATGAACGGCAGCCTGCTCGTGACGTACCAAAATATGATTGAGCGTCGATTTATGATCGTAGAGTGCATCGTAGGTAGGCATGATGGCACCGCCAGGATAGCCGAAGAGCACGTCTACCCCTTGGAGTTCCAATGAACGCATCATTGCCTCTGCACCACTTATTAATTTAGAATTCATAATTCAAAATTCATAATTATTGTTTAATTCACTTCTCATAACTCACAATATGCCGACAATGCAGCATTCAATTATGAATTATGAATTGTGAATTATGAATTAGTCAATAATACGTACGCCACCCTTGTCGGCACTAGCCACCGACTGGGCGTATGCACGAAGGGCCTTGCTTACCACGCGATTGCGCTTCAGGGGCTGCTGAGGACGTGCTGCGAGTTCCTCGTCGCTGAGCTTCACATTGATGCTGCGATTGGGAATATCAATCACGATGATGTCGCCGTCCTTGATCTTGCCGATGTTACCACCGCTGGCTGCCTCGGGACTGATATGACCGATTGACAAACCTGATGTACCACCAGAGAAGCGACCGTCGGTGATGAGCGCACACTCCTTGCCCATGTGCATACTCTTTATATAAGAGGTGGGGTAAAGCATCTCCTGCATACCGGGACCACCCTTGGGACCCTCGTGCGTGATGACAACGCAGTCACCCTTCTTCACCTTACCGCCGAGGATGCCTTCGCAAGCGTCTTCCTGCGAGTCGAAGCAGACAGCAGGACCCTCGAAGTGCCACAGCTCGGGAGCCACACCGGCGGTCTTCACTACGCAACCGTCCTGTGCGATGTTGCCGAAGAGCACAGCCATACCGCCATCCTTGGTGTAGGCATGTTCGATGTCGCGGATACAACCGTTCTCGCGGTCGGTATCAAGGCTCTCCCAACGAGTATCCTGACTACCCATCTTGGTAGAGAACTTACCTGCAGGAGCCGAGTGATAGATGCGATCAGCCTCGGGATCGATGGTCTCGCCCGTAATGCTATACTTCTTGATATCCTCGCCCAGCGTAGCACCATTGACACGCTTGCAAGTGAGGTCGAGAAGGTCACCCTTGGCCAACTCGCCCAAGATGCCGAGGATACCACCGGCACGATTCTCCTCCTGAATGCTGTACTTCTGCCAGTTGGGAGCCAACTTGCAGAGGAAGGGAACCTTGCGGCTCAAGGCATCGATGTCCTGCATCTTGAAGTCCACGCCACCCTCCTGTGCTACAGCCAAGAGATGCAGCACGGTGTTGGTAGAAGCACCCATGGCAATATCCAATGTCATAGCATTGAGGAAAGCCTGACGGGTAGCAATGCTGCGGGGCAGAACGCTCTCGTCGCCATCCTCGTAATAGGCCATAGCGTTCTTCACGATAATCTTGGCTGCATCCTTGAAGAGCTGCACACGGTTGACGTGGGTAGCCAGGATAGAACCGTTACCGGGAAGAGAGAAACCGAGAGCCTCGGTCAGCGAGTTCATTGAGTTGGCGGTGAACATACCCGAGCAGGCACCACAACCGGGGCAAGCGCTGTGCTCGACAACCTCCAGTTCCTCGTCGCTCACGGTGGGGTCACCACCCTTGATCATGGCGGTGATGAGGTCGGCGTTCTCGCCATTCACCTTACCAGCCTCCATAGGACCGCCGCTGACAAACACAGCGGGGATATTGAGTCGCATGGCAGCCATCAGCATACCAGGCGTAACCTTGTCGCAGTTCGAGATGCAGACCATAGCGTCTGCCTTATGAGCGTTCACCATGTACTCTACCGAGTCGGCAATGATGTCGCGGCTGGGCAGCGAGTAGAGCATACCGTCATGACCCATAGCGATACCGTCGTCCACAGCAATGGTGTTGAACTCGGCTGCATAGCAACCAAGCTTCTCTATCTCTGCCTTCACAATCTGGCCAATCTCATGCAGATGAGTATGTCCAGGAACGAACTGGGTAAACGAATTAACAATGGCGATGATAGGCTTGCCAAACTGCTCTCTTTTCATGCCATTTGCCACCCACAATGCACGGGCACCGGCCATACGACGCCCCTCAGTGCACACAGCACTTCTTAGTTGGTGTTTCATCTGAAATATATTTTGCTGTTATCTTTTTACTTAAAAACGCGGGCAAAGTTACAAATTTATCCCGAACAAAGCAAATAAATTACACATTATTCAAATATAATGCAGTCTTTATATCAATTTTGTTATTGGAAACCCACAAAAAAGACACATTATGCAACCACTTGAAACACATCGCCGCCCATCTCCTCCACTACACAAAAACTGCAAAGACGCCACAGCTTTCCGGGAAAACTGTAGCGGGATTTGCAAAATGCCGCAGCAGTATTTCCAAAAAGCCGTAGCGCCTTTTGGCAAAAAGTCTAGCACTTTTTCAGAAACGTCCCAGCGTCACTTCTTTGCCTTCTTCTGCTCCACCTTCTTCTCGCCAACCACCTTTACCTGGTAGCCGAGATCGCCCAAAGCCTTGACGATGCTCTCCTTCGAACCCTTGTCGGCATCGTAGGTGATGGTTACCGTCTGTTTGGGCACACTGGTCTCGATAGCCTTCACCCCCTTTTCAAAGCGGATGTTCTTCTTTATCTTATTCTCACAGTTTTGGCAGTGCATCTGCTTCTGGGTATCTACCACAAGCACGCGCAAGTCCTTGGCATACACGCTGCAAGCCATCAGCATAGCAGCAATAAAAGCAAACTTTTTCATATTTTTCAGAACTTGTTAATTAAGAAGTCATAGAAAGTCGGGTGCAAAGATACGAATAAGCGAGCGAAATGCCAAATAAATTTGAGCATTTCCGAGCGAAAGTATCTTCGACGACAGTCAAAGTACGAATAAGCGAGCGAAATGCCAAATTTATCTGAACAAATGTTAAAGAATTTGCCGCATTCAGAAACTTCTACTACCTTTGTATGTCCAAAACACGAATCAATGTACCACAAGCGTCTTTATCTTTACATACTAAGTGTATTTTCAGCACTTATTCTCCTCACATCTTGTGACAACGAACCCGTACAGAAGGTGTACTACATCCAGTTGCAGCAAGTGCAGCAAAAATTGAGTGATTCCATAAAGGGCAACTACGAAGGTCGGCTCATAGCCATCATGGTCGATACGGCCAAACACCAGCGAGAGGACGAAGAAGGCGTATGGGAGCGCAAGCCCCTGCGCGACACCATCTTGTCCTTTCCCTACATGGTGGGAGGCTACACCCAACCCTTCGTCACCATCCCCGACTTCCCCGTCTCATGGCTATCCAAAGTGGTGCCCCATACTGAACTGGCCGAAGCCCTGCGCACCCAGCCCAACATCAGCCTCACGCTGGGTTACCAGATCAGACATGGTTTTGACAATGATATCAGATCCAAGAAAGGGCTTCTCATCCTCGGCCCATCGCCAGCCATGTTCTATGCCACGTTCGGTGGGACGCGTCACCTCATCACACTCGATTTTTCCAACGACAATATGGCATACGAGATTGATGCCGACGACGAATCCACCTGGAACATCAACAACATACGCTTTTCCTTATCAGACGTCAGAATAGACGGTAAGCGAGCCTTCGACAACCGTGTCATCTTTGAGTTCTTTATCGATGGCACGAAGATGGGAAGAGAATAACAAATCTACATGCAGACCATTGACTAAAAGCACATTACACCTACTAACAACTTTGTTTGTAACAACGTTGTTTAATTCGAAGACTTTCGTTACCTTTGCCCACAAATCACAATTTACGGAGATTAGCAACTAAAAAAAGGGTCACGGAGCCTGTCCCCGTGACCCGATGACAAGGCTTGAAGAAGCGTTGGGAATCAGCCTTGTTTACCCGGAAATAAAATGCCTTCCTGCCATCGCAAGTGGCGGAAGAGGTGTATGTATAAAACAAACATCCGCAAACATCAAATTCCTGGAGTTTTTGTTAATTCGATTGAGGAGTGATGTTTGCGGATGAAGCGTTTTAGCGGATAGGAGAACCTTGCTTCCTGTTATTTCTGTTCTTCTCGCAAGTACTGTATCTTCGCACCTTTGACTTCGCCTTTTGAGCCAACAATTACATCTTCTATGTAAATGCGAAAGATTGTCTGCCCATCATTTCCGTTGCATTTCAGAAAATAAAAATGCTTAGGAATTAGATCTGTTGTTAGAATTTTGGCCGAGAGCCAACGGCCGTATTCATCTCTCGTGCGAAATCCACCAATATCAATGCGATTCCCTACATCGTGTAAATCACTATACCAGACAGCACCTGTGTAATCGTATATACTCTCAAATAAACCTTGAGCTTCTCTTAAAATTGTTGTACAGCCATTTTCGTAAGCCCCTACAACAGAGAACTGTCCATCCGAATTTAAAGCATATGGAATTATTGCCAAAGCCCCTCCATAAAGTGTTATTGCATACCTATAGCGAAAATCACTATGGAAAATCACTTGATCAACATTAACCGGCTTGCTCTGAATTGTAACATGAAAATTGCTTCTATCCTGTATGTCAATCGTAACTGATTGTGGGGCTTCTGTAGCAAGTTTTGTAATGACATTTGCGTCTTCAGAACCTCCAATATATTCATCATCATCTCCACCACAAGAAGTAAAAACTATTGCAGAGCCAATCATAATGACGAACATCATCAAAATGCTGCATAATTTGTTTGATTTCATATTGCTTGAAAAGAATAAAAGAAGGGGCGCGAACTTCCCGACGCTTATCCTTCCCTTAGGTTACGGCCAAGCAACCTCAACAATAGATAAGTACGGAGAAGCTCACGCCCCATACGGAACGTGAACCCACCGCTGCTTATTCTCATTGTTTGAAAATTGGCCGTATTCAAGGGAAGAGAACAAGAGCAGTTTGCTCAAGTATATGATAATGTGTCGAACGGTTGTCGCTGACCTTCGTAGTTAATAATTGAGTTAATTTCTCCCGCCCTTTAAGGGAGGGCTGGGGAGGGTCTACGTTGGTGAAGTGGCTGCACACATGGTGCACCGTCCTCATGATTGCTAATTGTTATTTCTGTTTCGTAGCGCCTATAAGCTTACCTCGATTTACCGAAGAAAAGCAAAGACTAATCGTCCGGATTTATTTGTTTGACTTTATGTTATTTGTTTATGCTTAGAATTTCGCGAATTCTGCCTTAATGTCATTGACAATATATGTGTCTGACATTAACTGATATCCGTATTTTGGGTCATGCAACTGATGGCCAACGGTGGAGTTGTAGAAGATGAGCATGGCTCTCTTTGAGGAAATATGTAATTCCTCTGAAAGCTGCATGATGATGCGAGTTATCTTGCGGTATAGTTGATAATCCTTCATATTTATAGTTGTATGGATTCTTGGAATGTAAGGTATTGTTCAATAATGAGTTGGTTGCTAATGCAAACCTGATGTTTGAGTTCCTCTTTGACTAGTTTTCCCAAAGCCATCTCCGCAGGCATGGAACCATCTACGTATGCATCAACCGTTGAGATGACACTATCGTTGGCAATTCCACCTTCTATCCAATCAAGATCAGCCCAAGGTTGCTTGCCCTTACGACTGGCTGCAATGAAATCCAGCCACTCGATGTTATATTCTGGGAACACCAGATGGTGGAAATCTGTGCTGGCAAGAAAACGCTCAACATCGAAACGATAGATGTTCAGTACCGCCTTGAGCCCCTTCTTACGTCCTGCTTTGGTATTCGCCCAATTGACGGCCTGTTGCTTGTCGTTAGTGAGATAGAAGCCAGGTCCAAAATCGAGTTCGGGACGACCTACATGCGTGAGCGGTTCACGAACTTCGGTAATGGCTCCATGATAGAGTATATGATTATCGTTACTGATCATGTTCGTAGTTGTAGAGGGTTTCGATGATGTCGTCTGCCACATAGTCGGCACTCTGGGTGTGCAGCGT
>JAGHUS010000167.1 GCA_018064685.1 Bacteroidales bacterium
AAGACCACATTCGGTGTTGACTACTCACAGAAGAAGCAGCGCATCTTCCAACTCCCTATAACAGAAGGAACAGCTGCCAATGCCAACAACTCCGCAGAGGCAAAGCAGGAGCACTGGATGCGCTGGATGTGGAACATCGTGGCATCCTACAACTTCGAGATCGGAAAGCACCGTGTTGATGCTCTTGCCGGTATGGAGCTCAACCGCGAAGACTCCGAATACTTCAGTGCCGTAGGCTATGACTATCCACTCATGAGCGTTGACTATATGTGGCCGGAGCGTGGCACGGGAGTACCAAAGGTATATGGTGGTGGCGATGGCTTCTCTCTCGTCTCATTCTTTGCTAAGGCAAACTATGCATACAATGACCGCTATCTCGCATCCGTAACCGTACGCCATGACGGTTCAAGCCGTTTCGGTAGCAACAACCGCTATGCTACCTTCCCTTCATTCAGTCTTGGATGGAGACTCTCAGAGGAGAAGTTCCTCAAGGGCAAGGTGTCATGGCTCGACAACCTTAAGCTCCGTCTCAGCTGGGGTCAGACGGGTAACCAGCAGATAGCCAACAATGCACGCTATACCCTCTATCGCAGTACTATGGGAACCATCACCGATGCTGGCTCTTCCTACGATACAGCCTACGATATCATCGGTAACAACCAGGGCGCATTGCAGAGCGGTTTCAAGAGACTCCAGCGCGGCAACGATGACCTTAAGTGGGAGACAACAACTCAGACGAACATCGGTCTCGACTTCGCATTCCTTCAGAACAGCATCTATGGTAGCTTCGAGTGGTACAACAAGAAGACCACAGACATCCTTGTTGACATGCCAGCCATTGCCAATGCAGGTGAGGGCGCACATCAGTTCATCAATGCCGGCACCATGCTCAACCGAGGTGTTGAGCTTACCCTCGGCTATCGTGGTGAGCACAAAGACCTCTCATGGGATCTGACCGGTAACATCAGCACTTACCGCAATGAGATACAGGAACTGCCTACTACACTCGTGGCTCGTGGCACCTTTGGCGGTAATGCCAAGAACTCCGTTATCGGACATGCCTACGGTTCACAGGTAGGATACGTCTTCGACGGTATCTTCCAGAATCAGGAGGAGGTTGACAACCATGCCACACAGCCACAGGCAGCACCTGGTCGCATGCGTTTCAAAGACCTCAACGGTGATGGCGAGATAACCGACCTCGACCAGACATGGATATACAATCCTGTACCATCATTCTCCTTTGGTCTCAACGTCTATCTGCAGTACAAGAACTTCGACTTCACAATGTTCTGGCAGGGTGTCATGGGAGTTGATGTTATCACGAAAGATCTGAAGATAGAGACTGACCTCTGGGCTGGCACGAACGTACCAAACCTCAATAAGGGCACACGCCTTGTTGATGCATGGACACCAGAGAACACCACTTCACTCATTCCTGCACTTACATCTACCCCTGTAGGTCTTGAGTCTGCAATGTCATCATACTATGTTGAAAATGGCTCATACCTCAAGCTGCGTACCATACAGTTTGGTTACAACGTACCTAAGAATATAGCCAAGAAACTATATATGGAGCGTTTGCGCCTATATCTCTCAGCACAGAATCTTGCTACCATCAAGAGCGGTAAGTTCACAGGTGTTGATCCAGAGAATGCAGGATATGGATACCCTATTCCTCTCAACCTTACCTTTGGTGTAAATGTTTCGTTCTAATGAATAAAAACAAAGACGAAAACAAAACGAAAAACTATGAAGAAGAAAAACTTTATATATAATCAGGCGACAAAGGCAGCTGCCGTTGCCCTGATGATGACGGCATCATGCACGCTGACAGGCTGCGGTGACTTCCTGGAGGAGCAGAAGCCTCAGGGTGCTCTCTTTGAGGAGGATGCCATGAAGGTGGAGAATACTGAGGCAATGGTAGTATCTGCCTATGCCGGACTGTCAACAATAGAAGACATCAATGCCTCTTTCTCACTCTGGAACTATGACGTACGCAGTGACGATGCCTATAAGGGCGGTGCCAATGAGGGTGATGGCGACGTATTCCACAACATAGAGACAGGCGAGGGCATCAAGTCCTCCGACTGGAGCATCAATGGCGATGGCGGTATATGGAGCCGACTCTACAACTACATCTCGCGTACCAACACAGCACTGGCACTCCTCGACAAGGCTGACGCAGCAAAGTTCCCAAAGAAGGCAGAGCGCATTGCCGAGATGCGATTCCTCCGTGCCTACGGACACTTCCAGCTCAAGCGTCTGTTCAAGAACATACCGTTCGTGATGGACGAGAACCTTCCTACTGAGGAGTTCTACAATATACCGAATAACAAGTACACCAACGATGAGTCATGGAAGGTGCTCGCTGATGAACTTTATGAAGCCTACTGCAACCTGCCTGTGACACAGAAGGAGAAGGGTCGCCCTACAAAGGCCGCTGCCGCTGCACTCCTCGCAAAGGTATATCTCTACAAGGCTTACCATCAGGATGCCGCTGGCTCTCACAGAATGACCGGCATCAATGTCCACGAGCTCGACTCCGTTCTGAAATACACCGACTACAAAGGTGAGTTGGCACCAGTATATCACGACTATAAGCTGGAGGCAGACTTCCACAATAACTTCCGTCCTGAGGAACAGTACGAGAACGGTTGTGAGTCGCTGTGGGCTGTGCAGTACTCGTTCAACGATGGTAGCGTGAACGGCAACCGCAACTTCGGTGCTGAACTCATGGCTCCTAACGCTGACAAGCTTACTACCGGTGGCCATGACTTCTACAAGCCTTCAAGAAACCTCGTCAATGCCTACAGAACAGATGCCAACGGTCTGGCAATGCCTGATGACTTCAACAACAAGAACTATGAGGAGAATGTAAATACAGAGAATGTCGATCCACGACTGTTCCTTACGGTCGGCATGCCTGGATTCCCATTCATGTTCAATGCGAAGTATATGCAGACAAAAGAGTGGGTGCGTAATGCTGACGGTCTCTATGGATACTACATCACTCTGAAGCAGAACGTTGATATGGACTATGTCGGTCAGAACACTTACGTCAAGAAGTGCGGATGGTGCTGGGCTAATTCCATGAACCGCATCGTCATCCGCTTTGCAGACGTTATCCTGATGCGTGCAGAGGCTTTCGCACAGAAGGGTGAGCTGAAGGGTGACAATACATATTCCAAGAATGCCCTTGAACTTGTCAATGATATCCGTCGCCGTGCTATGCAGAGTACTCAGCTCCTTCAGAGCTACCCAAGCAAGTATGGCGTATCATTCAAGGTTGGTACCTATGGTGAAAACAAGGCTCAGGATGCTGTGAAGATTGTGAAGTTCGAGCGTCGTCTGGAACTTGCCATGGAGTCGGAGCGTTTCTTCGACCTTGTGCGCTGGGGTGATGCTG
>JAGHUS010000003.1 GCA_018064685.1 Bacteroidales bacterium
TATTCCGACATGCATTCCCTTGCCGATTTTTCTGCCTGTGCTCAGCAAGAGCAGTCCGTTCAAACTGCTGTTTAACAGGTCATCACTGTTGTGGGTGGCCACGGTCTGCTTTGTCGCAAACTGCTTTGTCTCGTAACGATTCGCTTGCTGACTCTCGTCCCGGTCATACGCCAGTACCAGAAAGAAGTCCATGTGCTGTTGCTTCTCCTTGTTGAGGTTGAAGGCTCCCTGCGATTCGGCCTTGATACCCCATGCCTTGCCTTCGCTCATGCCGATGCTGCGCTTCGAGGCAACGAGCGTGTCGCTCCATTGGTCGAAGGCAGAATGGAACGAGCCGTCGCGGGTAAGGTGATAGAAGTCAAGATTATGCAGCCCCCAGAGGGGTGCCGTCAGGGAGAGGCTGTTGTGCAGCTTCAGTTGGTGCGTGCCACCACGATCCCATGACGAGGAGGTGGACAAGGGCGTGCTGCCTTGCAGAAACTGTTCGCGACGCTGATGCATGTCGGTGGTATTCGTGGTGAAAGTGAAGTCCGCGTTGAGCGTTTCCTTCACCTTATCTGAGTGGTAGAAGAATTCTGCAGCCGCACTGCGTGTGGTGGTCATCGAACTGGGCATGCGGGCTGGTGACCAGCGGTCGGACTCACCGATGTGGCGCGTCTCGTTCACATTATTTATATTACCGAAGAGCGTCAGTCGGGTGCGGTCGGTGAAGCCGAGCAGGAAGGCACGTCCAAGCCAATGACCAGACCCCCCAGCCCCCTTAAGGGGGAGACAATCTCCTTGAGACAAGCTGCCCCCCCTTGGTTTGTCTCCCCCTTTAGGGGGTTGGGGGGTCTGGGACTTGTAGAGGCTCCCTCCTCCGGCCAATTCCACATTGGCGATGTAGCCGTTGCGGGACTCATCCTTCAGGTTGACGTCCATCACAAACTTCTTGGGTTCCACATCATAGCCCAGTGCCTCGCTCTTGTCCGACCGCTTGTCATAGACCTTGATGTTCTTCACCGTGTAGTAGGGCAGATTCTCCATCAGCACCTGCTTCTTGCCACGCATGAAGGACTGCGAACCCAGCAGCAGTTCGTCCACCTTTCGGCCATTGACGAATATCTCGCCCGATTCGTTCATCGTTACGCCGGGCATCTGACGGATGAGGTCGTCCAGCATACTGCCCTGTGGCAGGTTGAAGGCGTCGGCGTTGTAGACGATGGTATCGCCCCGATAGAACATCTTGACCCGTGTAGCCTTCACCACCACCTCGCCCATCTGTGTCTCCCTGGCCTTGCGCAGTCCTGTGGTGGGCACGTCCACGTTGTCTGCCTTCCCAATGTTCACCCGTTGCCACACATCATTGTAGCCCTTCATCTGCACGTGCCACAGCAAGGTCTTGTCACTCGTCAGCACCATCGCCGTGAATTTTGTTGATTTGAGTTTCAGTTCGCCATTAACAAACTCGCCAAATGGCATTACCGTGGCTGAATCCACCAGTACGGTGCTGTCGGTCCTGCATACAGACACTTGGGCATGGAGGAGTGGTGTCTTCAGGAATGCATCCTCCACGTAGCCACTCAAAGTGATCTCTCTCTGCTGTGCCCATGTGCCGGCAAACTGAAGACACAAGATTGCGATAAGAATAATTCGTTTCATTGTTTTTGAGGTTTTGAGGTTTTAAGGTTAGGATGGCGACCTCATAACCTTACAAGCGCAGCGACCATAAAACCTTATAACCTTAGTTGATTTCACCGGCAAAGGTACAACCTATCTCACAACGAAACGAAAAATCGACTTTGCAATGAATTTGCAAAGACTTTACAAATGCTTTACACAGAAAAAAAAGACTACTTTCGCACGTTTGCGAAAGTGCAATAGGTTTGCAAACCCCGTGTAAGTGACTTATAATGTGTCGATAAAGTCATCCCAATCCTTGGCACTGCCCGAACGGCCGAAGACCTTCTTATACAAGCGGCTTCGGGTGAGGGTGATGGCACTTTGCGACTTGCAGGTGAGGGTGGCTATGTCGGCTGGCTGGACGTGAGCCTTGAGCAGGAGGCAGACGCGCTGTTCCTGTTCAGAGAATGGACGGAGAGACTGGAGCTTGTGCAGGAAGTCGGGAGCCAGCAGGGCTACATGCGCCTCCAGCTCGTCCCAGTCGTGCTGGGTCATAATTTCGCGTGCCTCTATCTTCTTGCGCAGTTGCCGGTAGTAGTCGGTCTGCAGGAAGCGTGTCTCGTTCTGCTCACGTTCCCTGCGCCTCTCCTCCGTGGTCCACTGGCGCTCAGCCTCGAACTGTGCCAGCTTGCGCTCCACGTGCCGCCTCTGCCTTCTGGAACGCAGGGCATAGCCCACAGCGGCCAGCACCACCAGCACGCCCAAAGCGATGCCACCATATACATACTTCCTGCGAGCCTCGACACGTAGCTTGGCGAGCGAGAAGATGGGCATTATCGGGTGCCCCGTCTCGTCCCTGTACTTGAAGTTCTTCGTCTCCTCTTTCACCAGTCGCAGCGTGGACTCATCAAGGCCTGCATAGCGCTTCCACGTCTGCACCTTCTCGGGGAACTTGATCTGTATCACCGAATCGCCTATAAGCCAGTTGGCCCACCTCTGCTCGCCGTATTCCTGATAGACGGAGTCGCACAGGGCAAACCTGCCACCATCCACTGCCAGGACGATGTCGATGTCGCCCTCGGGTGGGAACCGCAAGGACAGGAAGGTGCCATCCTCACGGAATATCTTGACACGGTCAAAGCACTCCGTATATACACTCCCATCTACCCACTCCTCCTGTACGAGTTGCCATGCACCCACAATGCCTTTGCCAGCCGTAGCGGATCTACTGTCGTCAGTACACTGCGTGGCGAAGATGAGTACACCCAGTGCCAACATCTGGAATACGCCTTTCACGCTGTGTGTAAAGTTTCCGTTCCTCTTCATTTTTATATTCGGTATTTTGCCGCAAAGTTACGCAAAAACTCCCGATTAACGGCAAAATGGACTTTACAAACACTTTACAAGTGCGTTTTTTCAAAAGTTAACCGCCCACTATCCTCTCGGACAGCAGGCGGCGTGATGCATCATTCAATCATGTTTATTCTAACCAATTTACTAATTTCTATGTTTTAGTGAAGAGTGACCTTTCACTAAAAAAAAAGAATCAAGGGGTCAGACACCATGAATCCACGATAGTACCCCTATTATTTACAACTGCTAAACTGCTAAACTGCTAAACTGCTATAAAAAGGAGGCGCGTCATCTCGACGAACCTCCCTTAGAAAAATGAAACACAATTAAATCTATTATTCCTTATAATGAATATCGTTAGTGCCACGGATGGCAGTGCTGACACCGCGTATACATGCTTTGATCATCGCGACATCTTCCTTTGCCGGAACCATCGCCGTGAGTAGATTGGCGTAGAAGGGGATGCTTTCGGCGTTGAACGGAGAAGGGAGCGGGTCGTAGATGTCGCGAGCCACCGTCTTGGCTAACTTCTCTGCATCAAGGGGCTCGACGAAGAAGTACTCCAATCGTCTTACTACCGCTTCAAAGGTTGGCGGCACTCCGAGCGCTTCGCATTGCTGATACGAGCCTTGCAGCAGTCGCATTGCAGCCACGAAGCAGAATGCAGGGTGGGAGAAGTCGACCAGTGCGGGGTCGCTCTGCTTTGGCATGGAGCCGAAGAAGTAGAACCTAAGGAGAGTGAGCTGCAAGGGATTGTTCAAAGCCTTGGCTCTTTTTGCTAAATCATTCTTGTTCATGGCTATACGTTCTTTTTGGTGAATACTTCCTTGCCGTCACGCTTCGTGCTGTCTATGAGGTTGCGCTTTCGCCAACGTGACAGCCACGATGCAGCACACTTCTTGTAGCCAAGTTCTTCCTCGATGGCAAGCACATCGTCCATTGTGAACTCGTCGGGCAGCGAGGCCAGTACTTTCAGGCTGCTGTTGATGCGCAGTTGTGTGTTGGCATTCTCCTTCAAGCTGCGTTCGCGCTTGTTGATGCTGTTCAGTTCCTTGGCGAAGAGAGCCATTTGCTGGTCAAGCACCTCCTGTGCCACCCATACCGCGAAGTTGGCCACCGCGATGCTGTCCTTCAATCCCTCGCTTGCCGCACCCACCAAGGCAGCACGGAAGCCCATCAGCATAGAACGTCGGCGAAGGGTGTCGAGGGCAGTGTCGGTCTTGCCTCCCAACTCGAAGATGCGTATCTGCAATGCCTGCCATTCTAGCAAGGCCTTGGTGGTTCGGGGCAGCGAGATGATGAGCGGTTCGCCCTGATTGAGGTCGTAGAGGCGCAGCACCTCTTCACGAATGGCCGTCTCGTTGGCATCCATTCCGCGCTTCGACCTTGGCAAGAGAGGCTTGCCGATGTTGTCCTCCAACTGCGCGAACATGAAGCGTGTCATCGTGCCGTCTTCGAGGTTGGGGAAGAAACGCTCCACTGCGCCCCAAGTGCCTGCCAGCAAGAGGTTCCAGCGAGCCTTGCACACAGCACTGAACGAGTTGTCGCTGGCATAGTCCGAACCGAACTCACCACCGTCGAAGGCCAGTCGCAGTATGTCGCTGAGGTCGGCCCACGCACCGCCCTTCATGGCCTTGGTCAGCGTGTCAAGCTCCTCGCCAAAGCTGTAGAGGCTCTT
>JAGHUS010000091.1 GCA_018064685.1 Bacteroidales bacterium
TGGTTCATCCGACATTTGAAGTGATTCTTGTTGTTAGATTGTTCTGTTCGATTCTTGTAAGCGATTGCAAGCACGCAGTGCGCCTCAAATACATTACTTTAATCGCGTCTTGTGCTGATTGTTCGAATTGATTTTCATTTCGTCAACAATCCTTTAGACAATCAGTATACAAGAATTTCGCACAAGATGCCTCAATGGCTTTTATCTTAGGCGCTGCGCTTGCAATCGATTAGAACAATCTTATTGAACAATCACGAACAAGAGTCGTTAAGTCTATCACTCCAAATATCGGATGAACCTAATTTGTATACTGTCCAACTTTCGCATACGCTCAAGTCGTTCGTTTATAAGGTTTTGCGATTGGCCTATCGCACCAACTTCTTGCCGTTCTTTACCACAATGCCCTTGTAGCTTGCGTCCACACGCTGACCCGCAAGATTATAGGCTGGGGCATCGTGGGGCTGCATGCCGTTGACGGCGTTGACAGAAGTGGGAAGGGTGACAGGAACGGATTCGCTCCACGCACTCTTAGCCTTGCCGGCTAAAGCACGAACACGATATGAATAGGTGCGCTTGTCGGACATACCGGAGAACACATACGAGTTGCCTGCGCCCTCGGACATATAGCAACGCACGTCCTCACGCTTGTCGGAAACCAAACCAGAAGCCAGCTGTTCCTCGGTGACGTGACCCTCGTAGGCAGCCATCTCGCTGACGTAGCAACGCTCGGCACACTGCAAGGCAAACCACCACTCGTCGGTATCGGTGTCGGCAGTTATCGTCACACGCTGAGGCTCCTTCTCCAAAGCCAGCTGACCAGCCATAATGGCCTCGTCGCCCTCGCCCATGATGAGCGCCAAAGGTGCTGTGTCCTTGCTGTACGAGCGCGCCACAAAGGTGACGGTGACGGTGTGGGTGGTGGTGGGAAGATAGGGCGAGTAGATGCGACCACCCACAATCTCCTTGTTCACACTGGCACCCAGACGTATCTCGTTGCGGGGAGTAGTATAAACCTGCATGCCATCCCAACCGGGCATCTTGGTGAATGCGTCGAGCTTGGAGCTCACGTCGACGGTGCCGTTGCTCTCCGTGCCATTGTTGAAACCGCTGAAGTCCTCCTTCATCAGCGCAATGTCATCAAGTCTGTAGGTCAGTTCCTCAAGGTCGGTCGAGGTGAGCTCAATCTCGTAGGCCGTGGCACCCTGCACCTTCGACCAGTTGGCCGTAAAGGTACTGCTGGAGACAGCACTGGCCTGGGCTGCCACGGGAGTGTCGATGCTGATGCCGCCACAGAACGAGAAGCTGATGAGTCCGTCCTCCTCGGTGATGTACTCGATGGGCTTGCCCATGAACTTACGGCCGTCGCTATTGGCATTGTTCAACGTAGCGGCAGGGGTGCTCTCGTCGGTCAGCTCCGTCTTCTTCTTGGTGCCTGGCCAAGTGTCGCCAGCCGTAGACTGCAAGGTAGCCATGCCGTCGGCAGGAATGATGGTGCAGCGCTGCACCGAGCCGGTGTTCACGGTGTTTTCCGTCCAGGCTTTGCTGTCGAAGTCGACATGCAGCACGAGCATGCCGTGGGCAGGATCGGCTTCATAGAATCCCTTCTTCTGACGGTTCTCAAGCAGATAGTACTCGTTCCTGTTCCTGTCATTATATATAATGTATGCCTCGGGCTCGTCGCCAATGGCCTTCATGCCCTGTACCACGCAAGCGGAGTTCAGCTCCTTGGGAGTGAGCCATCCGCAGTACATGCGCTCGTAGCTGGTATAGGGGGCGGGACAGTTGCTGCGGGGGAACATGCCATCGAGCAGGTCGCCGCCATAGCTGCCGTAGTCGAGCAGGTCCCAGGCAAACATGCCAAAGTTCTGACTTTCGAGGTCGTACATATCGGGCAGGCACATACAATGGCTGAACTCATGGCAAGCCATACCGATGCCATTGACCGTAGAACCACTCTTGCCTGTCAGCTCGCTCGACATGGCATACGTGTCCACCTTCACACCGTCAAGCGTCAGTGCACCAGTGCCGTCACCATAGTTGGCACCAATGCTGAGCGTTGCCTCGTGGGGCCATATCGTGTAGGCAGGAGCATCCATGTTCTCGCCATAGCCGGCATAAACGACATACACCTGGTCCACCATTCCGTCGCCGTCCCAGTCGTACTTGCTGAAGTCGACGCCCTGTGCATCGGCCAGACGGCAAGCCTCGGCCACCAAGGTAGCGGGATATTTATCTGAGCCGGAGGCATCGTTGGCACCATAGTAGGACAGATTGTGACTGACCGTAACGGGACCTACCACGTCGAAGGTCAGGTCGAACTTGCCATAGCTGCAGGCATAGAAATAGTCGTGTACGCTGCCTTTCGACATCTCCTCGCTGAAGCCGACCTTGTTGAAGTAGTCGTTGAAGAACGACTGCGAGTGGCTGGACTGCATCTTCGTGTCGGCATAGTTGACCAGAATGACCAGTCCCTTCTTACTGCCCGAGATGGGATTGCTCGCAGCACCCCACTGGGCACGATGCATGCCGTCGCGCAGACTGCGGGAAACGGCAGCCACAGGCTGTGCCGACTCTCGGTCCAGCAATCCCAGCTTCACACCGCGCTCTATGCGATGAGCATTGCGCTCGGTCATCTTACGGTTCCATTCAGCCTTGAGGGCAGCCTTGTCGGCCATGACAAAACGGCCGTCGGCACCCGACACATAGGCGTTCTGCGCAGCATCGACGTAGAAATGCTTGTTTTCGTCGCCGCACAGCACTACCTCTTTCACCGTGCCGTCGGCCAGTTTGATGCTACGCTTCACACGCACAGCAGGAGCAGCCATAGCCACGGTTGCAGTAAGCCACATAGCGGCAGCCGCCCATCTCTTCATTGTTGTTTTCATTTCAGTTTATGTTTCTATTTGTTACTTTTCAGCCGCAAAAGTAAATAATAAAAAACAAAAAACTGAAAAAAAGTAATTATATAAATTACGGATACGACAAAATTGCCATATCCGCAAAAATATTCGACTAGTCGTTTAGGGAAGTGAGGATTAGTGGGGATTTTTTAGTGAATAGTGACCTTTCACAGACGTGTGAAAGGAGTGAATAATACTTAATCTTTTTAATACTTTTAATCGGCTGCGCACTGCGCTTCATCCAACGTATTAAATAATTATCAGTATTAGGTATTATTCACTTTTCACTATTCACTTTTCAATCACTATTCACTAATCCTCAAAACTCAAAAACTACTTTTTCTTCGGATTCTTATTCCAATGATACACCAAGTGCAGCATCACGTAGTGTGGCAGGGAGCGATACCACGTGATGGTGCGGCCTTGGGCATTGACGACATACTGGGTGTTGGGGAGCTGGTGCAAGAGGTCGAAGGCTTCGATGCGGGCAATGAGCTTGCCTTTCAGGAAGGGCTGGCTGAGAGAGGCGTTGAGCACGAAGTCGTCAGTGTTGAGGTCGGACGAGCCATAGCCACGGCGGCTGTACATGGTGGCATCGGCAGAGACGGTCATGTTGATGCCGGGGATGGTGTAGCGACCCGAGAGGCCGTACTGGAAGTCGAAGGCATTGAGCACATCGAAGTCGAGCATCTTACCCTCGCTGTGTCGCCAGCGGATGTCACCTGTGGCACGGAGGTTGAGCTTGTTGTGGTCGTACTGAATGTAGGCATTGTTGTGTAGGGCAAGTGTATTGACTGTGTTGAGGTGACTCTCCGTCTCTCCAGCCAGCATGGCGTGGTCGACGCTGTGATGCAGGCTGGCATCGGCATTGGTCTGTATGCTCCAGTAGTGCTTGCTGTCGAGGGTGCGACTGAAATCGAAGTTTGCATTGAGCAGATAGGCTCCGCTGACATTCATGGGCTTGTAGGTATGGACGCCGGTGGTGGGTGCGTATTGTACCGACTGTGCTACGCTGCGATGGTAGTAGTTGAATGAGGTTCCGAGGTGGAAGTTCTGCTGATGGCCGTGCATGAACTTATTGTAGTAGTTGATGCTGGCCGTGCTGGTCACATTGCCTTTCAGGTCGGGATTACCCATACGTACGATGAGAGGCTGACTGTCATCATGCCATGCCAGTTGGTCGAGCATACCTGCGGCACTGCGATAATGTCTCACATTGAAAGTCGCATCGTGATTCCCTTCCTTGCGTAGCAGTCGGTATTCTGCCTCTGTATTCAGGAATATGGTAGTTCGAGTGGTAGTCGTGTCAATTACACCACGCTGATAGTCAAGTTTTTCTCTGCGAACCGGTAGATTGAGTTTTATATTCCATATTCTGGACTTGACGAGACCGTTGGGCACATATTTGTAGAGCGATAATTCCACGTTATTCTCCACATAGCTGCTACGGCTGTCGTAGGAGTTGCGTGGATCGGTAATGGCTGTGAGCATGTTAAGTTGCGAGGGCAGGAGCAGGGTATCGGGATGATAGAGATTGTCGCGTATATGGTTGTTGGCAAATCCAATGGCATCTCCAATGCCGAAGTTTACCTTCTTCTGAAATACAGGCAGGGCGATGAAACCTCTTGCCGATCCTTGCGTGCTCAGAATGAATTTGTCGCTGGTATTATGAGAGTTTTGGCTGGACGGGGTGAGATAATTCTGTGTCTCAAAGCGGTCAGCACTCCATAGTTCTCTTCTTTCGTTCAGAAAACTTGCCAAGATGTTACTGTACAATTGTTTCTCCTTATTTACATTGAAGGCCGCGCTGAGATAAGAATGCAACACGGAACTCTTCTTTACCCCACTTTTACCTATGGTGTGCTGGGCGGCAGTGAGCAGACTGTCGTCCCATTGCTCAAGCGAGGACGCAGAAGAGGCATTGCGCGTAGTATAGTCGAACTCCGTGTTCCATCGCAAATAGACGTGCTTGTTCAATCCGAATTCATTGCTAATCTTCATTTGCTTAAAGTTCGACTTGTTGCTGGAGGTGGTCAGCGTCAGTGGCGTCCTACCTTGCAGGAACTGCTCGTAGCGACGACTCATCTCCTGCGTCTCGTCATTAGAACTGAAGTCGATGTTGGTGCTGTTCGTCACTGCATTTTCCTTGGCATGATAGTAGAATTCCGCGGCCGTACTCTTTTTGGTCATCATGGAGGTTGGCATAGAGGCTGGTGTCCAGTGGTTCGTGCCCTCGATGTGGCGGGATTCGTTCACATTGTTGGCATTGCCGAAGAGTGTCAGCCTCCAACGGTCACCGAAGCCCAGCACGAAACCGCGTCCCAGCCATCGGCCCTCCGTACCACCGGCAGCCTCCACATTGCCGATGAATCCCAACTGGTACTCCTTCTTCATGTTCACATCCATCACATAGCTTCGTGGATCCACGTCGTAGCCCAGTGCCCGACTCTTGTCCGACTGCTTCTCGTAGACCTTAACATCCTTCACTGTGAAGTAGGGCAGGTTCTCCAGCAGCACCTTCCTATTGCCATGCATGAAGGTATGTGACCCCAGCAGCAACTCATCCACTTTGCGTCCGTTGACGAATATCTCGCCGTAATCGTTCATCATCACACCCGGCATCTCACGGATGAGGTCTTCGAGCATGCTGCCTTCGGGCAGATCGAAGGCATCGGCATTATAGACGATGGTGTCGCCCTTGTGATACATCTTGATCTTGGTGGCAGTCACGTTCACATCCTTCAGCATCTTCTCGCGAATCCTACGCAGCTCCAGCGGCTTGTCCAGCAGTTCGGCGTTCGTGACATTGCCATCGATGTGGATGTCCATCCAGGCATCTTCGTAGCCTTCCTGCGAAGCCCTGATCTTATAGTCGCAAGTCTTCTTCTCCATCTCGAATTCAAACTGTGCCTTCGTCACCGTACCGTAATCGTTGGTCATCTTGGTTGGAGTGACCGTCTTGATGAGGGTGCAGCTGTACGTGGTTCCTCCGTTTTCTTGGACAACCCTGCTGACGGCATACAATTCCACTTGAGCCTCGGGCAGTGGAGTCTTGAGGAACGCATCCTGCACTTTGCCTATGACGAGGCTTTGTGAAAAAGACTTGCCACATGCCATGGCAAGGAGGATGAGAATGAAAAATGTTCTTTTCATGACAATCGATGATTAATGAATTTCGACGGCAAAAGTACATGAAAAGGATACAAAACACCGCATTTTCGTGCTTTCTCTTTGTTTTCAAATGATTGAAAGCAGAGTTTTCACGCTGTTTTCGGGCAATTTTGGTATCTTTGCGACATTAAAGGACCGTACAGTGAATCCCCTAAACGACTAAACGACAAATTTCCCAAACGACAAATACAATGAAACGACTACAGACGTTTGCCCTGTTGCTGACCCTCGCATCGATGGTGCTCATTCCGCAAAGTTGCACCATGGGAGGTGACGACGCGCACGCATATATAAACAAGGTAGAGGCTCAGCTCGAGGACTTTGACCATGCTCCCAACGACTCCCTAGCCTTGCTGGCAGTGGCCTACGCGGAGACGAATGGTACGCCCGAGGAACGTCTGCAGGCATGGCGTCTGGCGGGCAAGATGTACCAGCGAATGGGTGACAACAGCTTCTGGTCCGAGGCCTGCCGCATGGCCGTGGCCAGCATCGACACCACGCAGGCATTCGACACGCTGCTCCTTGCCAACGCCCTGTCGGACTATGCCGAGGTGCTGTTTGAGACATACAGAATGGACCAGGCACGCCAGCAGGCAGCCCGGGCCATACGCCTGACCAAGGAAATGGGGGATTCGGTGCATACCATGTACCTGCGTGCCCTGAACTTTTATTGGTTTCAGGACTTCGAAATGGCTTGGAAAGCCCACGGCTACCTCTGGGAGCATGGCCATCGCCAGCTGGCAGAGGATTGCATCTTCCCTGCACTTCTCCATACTGAGGGTGAGGGAGAGTTTCTAAAGCAACTCAACCGCTTTGCGCAGTACACTTCGTACAACATCGAGCATCCGCAGTCAGCGAGGGCAAGACTGTTCTGGGGGAAGAAAGCCCAGACGTTCAAGAATATGGGCGAGAGAGATTCGTGCCTGTACTATCTCCGAAAATCGGCAGATGCATACATGCACCGTTACGAGGGTGTAAGCAGCTATGGCATGTACGAGTTGGCGTATGCTTTCAGGGACTTCGGCCAGCAGGATTCTGCCGATTATTACTTCCAAAGATGTCGGGAAATCGATTCCCACAGTCTTGGCGAGAAAACAGAGAAACAGGGTATGGAACTCTCGCACATCTATCAGTCACTGCGCACCCAGATGGAGCAGGTGAAGCAGGCCGAACGCCAGCTGGGTACCATCGCCCTGATCATCGTTATCGTCATCGTTATCGTTATCATTCTGGTTCTCCGTCAGTTCCGCTTGCGCCGACAGCATCGCGAACTCCTGCAGCAGAATGCAGAATATGCCGCGCTAGTCAGTTCGCTGCGCACAACTCTTGACACGCAAAGGGTAGATACCATCCTGGATGCTCCCATCGTGAAGCGCTTCCACGAACTCTCTTCCCGTGATGCCCATCCCTCCCTTGAGGAATGGCAGCAACTCCAGTCACTGGTGGAGGAGCAATATCCCCAGCTCTTCCCCACCCTACAGAAGGACTATACCCTCACGGAACCCGAGGCACGCATCATCTGCCTCATCGTGGCCAAGTGTGCACCCTCGCAGATGTCAGTCCTCATGGTCTATACCCGAGGCAGCATCAGCAACCTCCGTCGCCGCCTCTACCGCAAGCTTACCGGCAAGGATGGTAGTGGCGCAGACCTGGACGAATTGGTGAATGGACTGTGCAAGTAGAAAAAAAGCATCCCGGTGAGGGGATGCTGTATGGGGGACTGCTTCGGATAATTTATGCAGACATCATTTTTGCGCCCATCAGATGGAGAGTCTCTCGTAGCATTTTCATACGCTCGGATGAAGGCTCTTTCATGCCATAGATATAGGATTGGAGCACAGATTTGTGTACGTTCATCATACGAGCGACCTCGGTGATGTTAAGCCATGGGAACTGCTGGAAAATATGTGCAACCTTGTTGTCTTTGCAGGGCTCTGTGGTCTCCTGGAAACTTGACACATGAATGTCTTCGTCAAGTTGCCTCCATCGTATGGCATCTCCGAAACGATTGATTTCGTATGCGTTACGCTGTTCGTTGGTTGCATCCATGAGCGTAGGGAAAGCCTCAAGCGGACGATTGTATGTCATACCGTCTGCCAGCTTTATGTATATGCGGTTGTTGTCAAACCAAACATCTTTAATTGCATCCATAGTCATAATTATGAGTTAATGGTGTTCCTCCCATGATTTGATAATCTCTTCTTTGTAATTCTCGATCATTACCAGCGCCTTCTTTAAGTCTTTTGCTTTTATGCCTTGGTTGTAATCGACTTTTAGTTCTGGCTCAAGAATAACTTTGGCTCTTCCGTCTGCATTTTCCAGGTGGATGTGCATGGGTTCATGGTCACCGGAATAAAAGAAGTAACGAATTCCAAATAGTTCAAAAACTGTTGGCATGATAACTGTTGTTTATTATTTTTCGTCCGCAAAGATATGATTATTCACTGAATCGGCAAAATATAATCGCGGAATTCTTCACTTTTTTTTGAACTTCGTTCGAGCCTGCTTCCATTCGGCATAGCCTTGACTTTGTCGAGCTCTTCGACCTTCAAGCGAGCTTGATGCTCTGCTCTCACTTGCTCGCAGCCTTCTTCGGATTCTTATTCCAATGATAAACGATGTGAGCCATCACATAATGTGGAAGTGAGCGATACCATGTTATCGTTCGTCCTTGGGCATTAACCTCGTACTGAGTGTTAGAAAGCTGATGGAGGAGGTCGAAGGCTTCGATGCGGGCAATGAGCTTGCCTTTCAGGAAGGGCTGCGAGAGGGAGGCATTGATCACGAAGTCATCAGTGTTGAGGTTGGATGAGCCATAGCCACGGCGGCTGTACATGGTGGCATCGGCTGAAATGGTCATGTTGATGCCAGGGATGGTGTAGCGACCCGAGAGGGCGTACTGATAGTCGAAGGCATTGAGCACGTCGAAGTCGAGCATCTTTCCTTCGCTGTGTCGCCAACGGATATCACCTATGGCACGGAGGTTGAGCTTGTTGTGGTCGTACTGAATGTAGGCATTGTCGTGCAGGATAAGTGTATTGACGGTGTTCTCGTGACTCTCGGTTTCGCCTGCCAGCATGGCGTGGTCGACGCTGTGATGCAGGCTGGCATCGGCATTGGTCTGGATGCTCCAGTAGTGCTTGCTGTCGAGCGTACGGCTGAAGTCGAAGTTGCCATTGAACAGATAGGCTCCGCTGACATTCATGGGCTTGTAGGTATAGACACCGGTGGTGGGTGCGTACTGTACGGACTGTGCCACGTTGCGATGGTCGTAGTTGAAGGTTGTACCGAGGTGGAGGGACTGCTGATGGCCATGGCCGTTGTGGTTGTAGTAATTGGCAGATACCTTGGTTGCGGCGTAGTGCTTCAGATCAGGATTGCCAAGGCGTACGATGAGGGGCTGGCTGTCGTCACGCCAACCGAGGCAGTTGAGCAGCTCGACGCTTCGTTGGTCAAAGCTGGCACTGACTCGCAGGTCGTGCGTTCCCTCACCTCTCAACAAACGGTAACTTGCATTGGCATTCAGGAAGAGGGTGTTCTGTGTAGTGAGTGTGTCCAGCGCACCGCGCTGATAGTCAAGCTGTTCGTGATGGACAGGGACATTCAGGCTGAACTCCCATGGCGTGTAGGTCATGGGCGGCATGTTGCCGTAAATCTTCATCTTGTGCGTAGCCTTCTTGCTGATAGAGAACCTGGTCGTACCTACAACGTGAGAATTGTGACT
>JAGHUS010000055.1 GCA_018064685.1 Bacteroidales bacterium
TCTCTTGCCGTTGAGGCTACTGCCAACCCGAAGATCATAGCTCCTATCAATGCCAATGGTCATGTGACCTATCTTCCTATCAACGACATCGATGCATGGAAAGCAGAGATTGAGAAGGATGATGTGTGTGCTTGTATCATAGAGTGCATACAGGGTGTTGGTGGTATCCGCATGGTTGAGGCCGACTTCCTCCAGCAGCTTAAGGCTCTCTGCGAAGCTCATAACACCGTACTTATCTGCGACGAGATACAGTGTGGCTACGGTCGTTCGGGTAAGTTCTTCGCTCACCAGCACCTTGGTGTGAAGCCTGACATGATTACCGTTGCCAAGGGTATCTGCAATGGCTTCCCTATGGGCGGCGTGCTCATCTCTCCAAAGTTCACTCCTGTGTATGGTCAGCTTGGTACTACCTTCGGTGGTAATCACCTTGGTTGTGCCGGTGCACTCGCTGTTCTCGATATCATCGAGCAGGAAGGTCTCGTAGAGAACGCCCGCAAGGTAGGTGAATACCTCATTGCAGAACTCAAGAAGCTCCAGCAGGAGAGCTCTCACATCGTTGATGTGCGTGGTGAAGGTCTTATGATAGGTATCGAACTCGACATACCTTACAAGGAACCTCGTACCCGTCTTATCAAGGAGCAGCACTGTTTCACAGGATGTTCAGGCACCAACGTGATACGTCTTCTCCCACCTCTCTGCCTTACAATGGAGCAGGCCGAAGACTTCATCGTACGCTTCAGGAAGGTATTGTCTTAACTCCTGGAACATTCTTAACTCCTTAACTCCTCAAAAAGAAGATGAATATAACAGTAATAGGTGCTGGTAACATGGGCGGAGCCCTTGCCAAGGGCTGGGCAAAGTCCATGGATATGCAGCAGAATAAGATAACAGTGACAGCCCGCTCGCAGGCAACCCTCGACCGTTTCACTAAGGAGTTTCCGATGATAGCTACCACCCTCGACAATAAGGAAGCTGTCAAGGATGCCGATGTCGTGATAATAGCCGTGAAGCCATGGCTCGTTGACAGCGTTATGGAGTCTTTGAATGGTTGTCTTGACGGCAAACTCATCATCAGCGTAGCCGCTAACGTAAGGAATGCCTCCATCAATGTCTATGCGATGCCTAACATTGCAGCTGAGTTTGGTGAGAGTATGTCTTTCATTCTCGACAACGAAGACAAGGAAGCTGTATCTAAGGCTGCCGCTCTCTTCGAAAAGGTAGGCAAGGTAATGGTGACCGATGAGAAGTCAATGTCGGCAGGCAATATGATGGCAGGCTGTGGTATAGCATACGTTATGCGCTTCATCCGTGCAATGCAAGAGGGTGGAGTAGAGATGGGACTCTATCCAAAGGTGGCTCAGGAGGTTGCCATGCAGACTATGCAGGGTGCTGTTACCCTCCTTAGGGAGACTGGACTCCATCCTGAGGCTGCCATCGACAAGGTGACAACGCCTGGCGGTCTCACCATCAAGGGACTCAACGAACTGGATCATTCTGGTTTTAATTCGTCGGTTGTCCGCTGCCTCAAGGCGGGACTTAAGTAATCCTCTTATGAAGCGTATTGTTGTAAAGGTAGGTTCCAACGTATTGACAACGGCAAGTGGTAAGCTCAACATCACCCGACTGTCATCATTGGTCGATCAGATAGCGTGGCTTAAGGAGCACCGTTATGAGGTTATCCTTGTCAGTTCGGGTGCCGTGGCATGCGGTCGTCAGGAACTGAAGGTGGAGTATGCGCTCGATTCCGTGGAGCAGCGACAGCTCTTCTCGGCTATCGGACAGGTCAAGCTTGTCAATCTCTACTACGATCTCTTCCGTGAATACGGCATCCACGTGGG
>JAGHUS010000139.1 GCA_018064685.1 Bacteroidales bacterium
ATCAGGAAATGATGCACTAGCTCTTTGAATTCTTTCAGCTAAAGAGATTGAATTATACGCGGAAATAGCTCAGTTGGTAGAGCACAACCTTGCCAAGGTTGGGGTCGCGAGTTCGAGTCTCGTTTTCCGCTCATTGAGCAAGAAATCGAAATATTGAACAATGATAATTCAATATATATGCCCAGGTGGCGGAATTGGTAGACGCGCACGTTTCAGGTGCGTGTGCCGCAAGGCGTGCAGGTTCGAGTCCTGTTCTGGGCACAATCTTTAACGAGATGGCGAGGTGGCGGAATTGGTAGACGCGCTACTTTGAGGTGGTAGTGTCAATTGCGACGTGTGTGTTCGAGTCCCATCCTCGTCACTCTAAGGTGAAAGATTCAAAGACAATGCGGAAATAGCTCAGTTGGTAGAGCACAACCTTGCCAAGGTTGGGGTCGCGAGTTCGAGTCTCGTTTTCCGCTCTTAATAAAGGCTTAAGGTTAGTTCCTTGAGTCTTTTTTTTGTATTGTTCCCCCTTCATTTTGGCGGTTGCGCTGTTGCAGTTTGCCATTTTTTCTCCCATTCCATCCCTTCATTCTTCTCCCCGTCATCCCTTGTGTCTTGTCGTCCCATCAGCATGCCCTCTGCATCCATTCCTCATCTCTCATCAACGATTCTCGCATCCTGCCCAGCCTTTAAAAATCCCGCTGTGTCCTTTCAAAAATTTCGCTGCGGTTTTTCATAAATCATGCTGCGTCTTTTCAAAAATCTTGCTGCGTCTTTTCATAAATCATGCTGCATCTTTTCTGATTCCCTCTGGGCCCTGTACAATAAGCCGAGCATATTGGGCCTGTCGTTCGTTGTGGGGAATCATGGCGCAACAGCGCAACAGTAAAAAACATGCGGATGCACTGCTGCCTTATCTTGTCACGCTACATGCGTGCGCGCGCAAACATTAAAAAATGATAATTATTTTGTTTTTTGGCGGAAAATGCTTAACTTTGCAAGTGTTATGCGAAGAATAGTATTTCTTATATTATTTATGCTGATGTGCATCGTGGCCGGTGCGCAGAAGAAGGAGAAGCAGAAGGAGCCCACGCCGCTGAAGACTTTGTTGCGCGAGGCTAAGACTGCCATAAAGAATGGGCGCGACCAGGCCAAGAGCGTGAAGGCTCTGCAGGAGGCCGTGGCACGTGCCGGGCTGACCTGCGAGGAGAAGGCAGAGATAAGATTCATGCAGTCGTCGCTGAACGTGAGTATGAATGACGGCGAGAATATGAAGGCTTATCTGAAGCAGAATTATGACACGGCCTCGTTCTTCAACACGCTGCTCGATGCCAGCCGCTATGCCTTGATGTGTGACAGCATGGACACGGCGCCCAACGCCAAGGGTAAGGTGAAGGCTCGATACCGCACTAAGAACCGCGACCTGCTGATGCGGCACAGGGCTAACATATATGCTGGCGGACGCTTCTATCTGCGTAAGAATGATTATGCCAAGGCCATACCCTTCTTCACCATGTACATCGACATGCTGAACGAGCCTTTGCTGGCGGGCAATACGTCTCTGCTGGCCGACACGCTGCTGAACCGCAGCAGTTTCTACGCCACCGTGGCAGCCTATAACAACAATCAGCCCGACGTGGCATTGCGATATATTGAACAAGCCATCGAGGCGGCCGACAAGAGTCAGAAGCCCAACCTGCAGGAGTATAAGGTGAGGTGCCTGGCTGCCGTAGGCGATTCGGTGAACTGGCTCGACGCCTTGTACGACGGCTGCGAGTCGTATCCCCTTCACGATTATTTCTTTACCCAGCTGATGGAGTATTTCGACCAGACGGAGAAATATGATTATGGACTTGAACTGGCCGATACGATGCTGAGCCGTGTGCAGGACATTCCGCTGTATTGGTACTGCAAGTCGGTGATGTATCTGCGCCAGAACGACAACGACCGCTGCATAGCCATGTGCGACTCGGTGCTGAACCGCGATTCGGTGCATGTCAACGCATGGCGCAATAAGGGAGTGTGTATGCTGAACAAAGCCATCGAATTTGGCGAGGTGGCATGCTATGACATGCACAACCCGCGTTGCCGCGAAGACCGTAAGAAGTTGCAGAGATATTACCAGGATGCCCGATTGCCTTTCGAGCGGCTTCGCCAACTGTTGCCCGAGCGAAAGGATATATGGGCCTCGGCGCTTTACCGCATCTATCTGCATCTGAATATGGGCAAGGAATTTGACGAGATTGAAAAACTGCTAAAGGGTTAAGGCATTGCTGATGAGAAAGGCATTCGTGATACTATGCGTTGTGATGGCTTTGCTGTCGTGCGGCGGCGTGCAGAGGCAGGTGCGACAGGACGTTGATTCGCTCTGTCGTCTGGCCTATGACATACGCTATACCGACATTGACAGCAGCCGGCGTGTAGCTCAGCGTGCCTACGATATGTCGCAGGGATATGACGACGGCATGTCCATGGCGCTGAACCTGCTGGCCTACACACGCTATCAGCAGATGGATTACGATGGTACCCTCGGCACGCTCGACTCGGTGTCCGACCTTACCAGCAACCAGGTGCTCCTGCTATGTGCAGATGTGATGCGTATGAAGGTGTATCAGCGTGTGGGTGACGGGCGTGGATTCTACGAGGCCAGAAGCAGTGCCACGAAACGTCTGCACCGTATCAACGAGGATATTGAGCAGTTGGGCAAGACCGACTTGGCCGAGTATAATTACGCTTGGGCAGAATACCACATCATCTCCTCGACCTATTATTATTATCAGGAACGCTATGACCTTGCCAAGGCCGAGATGGCTGAACTGAACGGCACGATAGGGCAGATGGGCGATGTCACCCAGTTGCTGTATTACTATTACATGATGGGGTCGGGCGGATTGGTTGACGGCACGTACGAAGAGGTGGCTCTCGAGGAGTTCCGATACCTCATGGACTGTTACATCATTGCCCACCGCAGCAATGTGCTGTATTTCGAGGCCAATGCCTTGCAGTCGCTTGCCACCAGGCTGCGTACCAACGAGGATCGTGAGATTATCAAGGCCAATTCGGCCGATGTCCTCTCACTGCTTATGGAACAGCATATGAGTTGGATGCCCGACTCCGCTTCGACCCGCGAGGATATGTTGCCCTTGGCCTTGGCACGCCATGCACTGAGTTGTTTCCAGCATTACGACGACCTTTTTCAGACGGCTTGTGTGCATCGCACCATTGGCGAACTTGAATCGGACGCCGGCCATTACGACCATGCCCTGGAGTCGCTGGGCGACGCACTGGCCTGTGTGAACGAGCATCATCATCGTTTCTATCCCAAAAGCAATAACGTCCATCTTTCGCTTTTCAACGAGAACGACATTGCGGCAAAGCAGACTGAACTGCTGTGGATAAAGGACGACCGAGTGAAGACGGTGCCCGAATGGATGGCGCTGATACGCGAACAGTTGTCCATCCTGTACAGCGCCATGGACAACAAGCCGGCCAGCGACTACAACCGTAACATCTACCTCGACATTCTGGAAAGCACGTCGCAAAACCGCGAGATGGAAAGCCGCATGCAGGACCTTGAGGACGAGAATGCCTCGCAGCGCAGGCTGTTGTGGGCGGCGGCTGGCGTACTGACGTTGTTGCTGATGTTTGTGGGCATGACGTACATGCGCATGAAGAAGCACGACGGCAAGAAGAAGGTGATGAAGGGCGACATGCAGCGACTGCAGGAACTTGCCGACCAGCTTGAGGAGGCCGAGGAAGGATGCAACGTAAGCCGTATGCGCATTCAGCAGAACAAGACACGAAACTCGGAGAAGAGGGCCAAGGTGTCGCTGGCACAGGCCGTGGTGCCTTTCCTGGACCGCATCATCAACGAGGTGGGAAGAATGAAGCGGCAAAAGGTGGCTGCACCCGAACAACTGGAATATGTGAACGAGCTGTCGGACCAGATAATGGAATACAACGACATCCTGACGGAATGGATTAAGGTGGAACAGGGACAGCTTTCGCTGCAAATAAGTACCATTGAACTGGGACGCTTGTTTGCGATATTGGATCGTGGACATTATGCCTACGACCAAAAGGGGGTGACGCTGAATGTCGTTCCCACTGACCTTTGCGTGAAGGCCGACGAGGCGCTGACGATGTTCATGCTGAACACCCTGGCCGACAATGCGCGTAAGTTCACACCCAGTGGGGGAAGCGTGACGGTAGAGGCCACGGCCACCGACGAATATGTGGAACTGAGTGTGAGCGACACGGGGTGCGGCATGAGCCCGGAGGATGTGGACACCATACTCAGCAACAAGGCTTATGATGCGTCGAAGATAGGCAGTGCCAACGGCGATGAGGTGCAGAAGCAGAAGGGATTCGGCTTCGGATTGATGAACTGCAAGGGCATCATCGAGAAGTACAAGAAGACGGCCAACAAGTTCCGCGTGTGCATGTTCGGCATTGACAGCCAGAAGGGTAAGGGTAGCCGTTTCTACTTCCGTCTGCCTCGCGTTTTGAGCCTGCTCATCGGCATGATGCTTTCTGCGTCCACACTTTGTGCACAGAATCCTTCACCCGACTTCCAACCTCACACACCCGACAGCCTTCTGGCTTCGTATTATTACGACAAGGTGTATGAATGCAACCTCAATGGCTATTATCTCGATGCCGTTTCGTATGCCGATTCGGCCCTGTATTTCATCCATCCCGACCTCGAACTCTTCACCGACCCGTCGATGGTGGACTACGAACCCCTCGAACTGCTTATGTTCAACCAGGGTGAGGCCATGGATTATCAGCTTCTCATCATGCTGCGTAACGAAATTGCCATTTCGGCTTTGGCTCTGCATGAATGGGTCATGTACGAATACAACAATGGCATCTGCACCAATCTGCATAAATTATGCAACCAGGATGCCACGTTGCCATCCTACTGCGACGAGTTGGCCAAGACCGAGGCTGCCTCGCGTCAGCTAACTGCCGTGCTGGTGGCCCTGTCGCTTGTCACCGTGTTCTTTATCTATCTTTATTTCAGCGGTAAGAAACGTGTGGCTGGCAGGATTGCTGCCGAACTGGAGGCTAATATCGACCGTACGAATGATGTGTTGAATCATCTTCGTTTCGAGGAGAATCGTCTGTATGTTCAGAATCAGGTGCTGGATAACTGCCTCAGCACAATCAAGCACGAATCGATGTATTATCCTTCGCGCATAAAACACCTGGTGGCAAATCGCACCGAGACGGACAACACCGAACGTATTGACGAACTGGACGAGCTGACGGCTTATTATAAGCAGCTTTATACCTTGCTTTGCGGACAGGCCGAACGGCAAGTGGCACAGCAGACGGCACGACGCGAACATGTCGGTGTGGCTGAACTGCTGAAGATGGCGCAGAAGGAACATAAGCATATTGACGTTGTGTGCGACGATAAGCTGCTGGATGTTGAAACGCGTGTGGACGGTACCTTGCTGCGCGAGATGCTGCATCAATTGTTCAAGCATCTGAAGACGACCTACGGCGAGGAGGACACGATACACATGTCGTTCGAACGTTCTGGCCAATTCCTGACGTGTAGTGTCTTCCCCCAGGGTATGCACCTCAGCGACGAGGAGGCTCATAACCTGTTCTATCCCGACGCCAGCCGCATTCCCCTGCTTATCGTCAAGCAGATTATACGCGATTTCGATGCCATGAACAATAATCCCGGTTTGCGTCTTGTGGCCGAGGAGGACAGGATATGGTGGACATTACCTTTATAGATAATAAAAAAAAAATATATGGAAAAATTCAAGGTTATCATCGTTGAAGATGTAAAACTCGAACTTAAGGGTACGGAGGAGATTTTTCGTTCTGACATCCCCGAGGCTCAGATTATCGGTACGGCTCAGAATGAGAGTGAATTGTGGAAATTGTTCCGCGTTGAGGTACCCGAACTGCTTCTGCTCGACCTCGGCCTGGGCGGCAGCACCACCGTGGGTGTAGAGATTTGCCGACAGGTTCGCACGCGTTATCCGCAGACGCATGTACTGATTTTCACCGGCGAGATATTGAACGAGAAGTTGTGGGTGGAGGTGCTGAATGCCGGTGCCGACGGCATCATCCTTAAGACCGGCGAGATGCTGACCCATACCGATGTAGCCAATGTGATGGGTGGTAAGCGTTTGGTCTTCAATCAACCCATTCTGGAGAAGATCGTAGCTCGTTTCAAGAAGGCCGTTCAGGGTGAATCGATGCGTGGAGATGCTGCCATCGACTATGACATCGACGAGTATGACGAGCGTTTCCTGCGCCATCTGGCTCTGGGTTACACCAAGGATATGATTGCGCAGCTCAAGGGTATGCCCTTCGGCGTTAAGAGCCTGGAGAAGCGACAGACGGAGTTGATAAACCGTTTGTTCAACCCCAACGAGCGTACGGGTGTCAATGCCACTCGCCTTGTTGTGCGTGCCTTGCAGCTTCGTATTGTCGATCTTGACAACTTGAAACCCGACGAAGAGTGAAGCGCCTGGCCTATATAATCTGCTTGGCCGAACTGTTCTTGCTTATCGCGTTGCCAGTGGGCAGTTGGTTGGCTTCGGTGTTAGGGTGTAATATATCCAATCCTGTATCGGAGGAGGGTTTCCGTTGGCTCTTCTACCACGGGGCCCTATCGCTGGTGTCGCTGCAGTTGTCCTACATCATCTTCCTGCTTTCGGCCATCGGTGCTGTCCAGCAGTCGGGCATTGTTTCCGATATCTTGAAACCGGACATTACGGCTGAGCCTTTAAGCGAAAAACAGAGACGTGCACGAAGGCGGGCTATGATTGTGGCGTTGACCTTTCAGTTTGTTGTACTTATCGGTCTTGTCATGCCGGCTTTCCTGCGCCATAGTGCCTTACTTGGCGTTACGGGTGGCATTATCCCTTCGCCATGGTCAATGGGCTTTCCTCTGGCGTTGTTTGTGTCTGTCATCGTCACCTCGCTCATATATAGTGCCATGAGTGGTAGGCTTGGCGGTCTGCTTGGCATTCCTCAGCACATTACGGTTGGCATCTCAAAATATGGCGCGTGGATTCTGGTTGCTATGCTTGGCACCTTGCTTGTCAGGATGCTGAAATATGTGATTCTGGATGCTTGAAATCTTCGGTTTTGATAGCATGAACGAAAAATATTAAACTTGTTTATTGATGGATCTTTCTCTCTTGAACGATGCGCAGCGTGAAGCTGTAACGTGTATCGATGTCCCGTCGCTGGTTATTGCCGGTGCCGGTTCGGGCAAGACGCGTGTGCTGACATATAAGATTGCCTACCTGCTGGAACAGGATTACAAGCCGTGGAACATTCTTGCGCTGACGTTTACGAACAAGGCGGCTCGCGAGATGCAGACACGTATTGGCAAGCTGGTGGACCAGAAGTTGTCTAGTGCCTTGTGGATGGGTACTTTCCATAGTGTCTTCTCGCGCATTCTGCGCATTGAATGTGGTGTGTTGGGCTTCACTTCCAACTTCACCATCTATGATGCAGCCGACAGCAAAAGCCTTGTCAAGACAATTCTGCGCGAGATGCAACTCGACGACAAGACCTATAAGCCCAGCACCGTGTGCAATCGCATCAGCGAGGCTAAGAATCGTCTTATATTCCCCAACCAGTATCTGAAATCGCCTGGGCTTACCGAGCATGATGCATCGCAACGAATGCCCGCAATTGGCGAGATTTACCTGCGCTACATGCAACGTTGCCGTCTGAGCGATGCCATGGATTTCGACGACCTTCTGCTTTATACTTATTATCTGTTCGAGACTTATCCCGAGGTTTTGCAAAAATATCAGGACCGTTTCGAATATGTTCTGGTCGACGAGTATCAGGACACCAACTTTGCCCAGCATCGCATTGTATGGCAACTCACCCAGCATCGTCAGCGTGTGTGTGTGGTGGGCGATGATGCGCAGAGTATTTATAGTTTCCGTGGGGCTAACATCGATAACATCCTGAATTTCCAGAAAAACTATCAAGGTACACGATTGTTTAAGTTGGAGCGTAATTATCGCAGTACGCAGAATATTGTACGGGCGGCGAACAGCCTCATAGAACATAATCGTGGACAAATCCGAAAGGAGGCGTATAGCGAGAATAACGAGGGCAGACGCATTCAGCTGTTCAATGTTCAAAGTGACTACGAGGAAAGTATTGTGGTCAGCCATAAGGTGCAAGCTCTGCATGGTCGCGACCATATACCCTATAACGACATTGCCATCTTGTATCGTACTAATTCGCAAAGCCGTAGCCTCGAGGAATCTCTCCGAAAACTTTCCATACCTTACCGTATTTATGGCGGTCTCTCGTTCTATCAGCGTAAGGAGATCAAGGACGTCATTGCCTATCTTCGTCTGGTACTTAACCCTCGCGACGAGGAGGCTTTGAAGCGAATTATCAATTATCCGGCCCGTGGCATTGGCGACACGACGTTGCAAAAAGTGCTGGGTTGTGCCGTCGAAAACGCTACAAGTCCGTGGCAAGTGCTGATGTCGCCCGATACAATGAACCTTGCTGTCAACAAAGGTACGCTTTCTAAACTCGAGAAATTTACGTCTATTATCCAATCCTTTCATGCGCTGACCGAAAGTACAGATGCTTATACGTTAGCAAAGAGGATTTGCAATGAGGCGGGCATTTCGGCGGATATCAACAAGGGTAGGGAACCGGAGGATATTTCACGTCAGGAGAATCTGCAGGAATTGATGGATGGTATTGCTAGTTTCGTGGAACAGGCCAACGAGGAGGGCAATTCGGTGTTGTTGCGCGATTATCTGCAACAGGTTTCTCTTCTAAGCGATTTGGACAGTGATAATACCGACGAAGGAGATAAGACGGACGAAAAGGTCACGCTTATGACCATACATAGCGCTAAGGGATTGGAATTCAGGGTTGTATTCGTGGTTGGACTGGAAGAGGAGTTGTTTCCTAACCGGATGGCTTTGGACGAAGGACAACGAGGATTGGAGGAGGAACGCAGATTGATGTATGTGGCCATGACGCGTGCCGAGGAACAGCTTTATTTGTCGAGTGCAAAGAGTAGATTCCGTTTTGGAAAGACTGAGCTTTCTAATCCTAGTCGTTTCTTGAAGGAGATTGACGAACAATATATCAACACAGGTTATGGTGAGGGTGATCGTGCATCTGCTTCTTCATCACGTTCCAACGATTTCTTGTTTGGCTCATCTCGTTCCGATAATCCTTTTGGTTCATCACGAAGCGGCAATCCATTTGGCTCGTCTCGTTCCGAAAATCCGTTTGCTTCGTCTCGTTCCGAAAATCCGTTCGGTTCGTCTCGTTCTGAAAGTCCGTTCGGTTCGACAAATTCGGGAAATCCTTTTGGTCAAGGTGCATCAGGGCGTTCGTCTTCGCAAACTGGTACAGGGAATTCTGCCAGTTCAAATGCGTCTTCAGGCATCAGTACGTCAAATCTTCCACCCTCGGTTTGGGGTAAGACGTTAAGAAGCGTAACATCTGTCTCGCGTGGTCAGTCTAACAATCCGGCTTCTTCCAATGGAAATTGTGGAAATGTTGCATCTGCTAAGTCTGATAATTCGTGTGGCAATAACGGTTCGCTTTGCGTTGGTAATGTGATAAATCATAGCCGATTTGGACGCGGAACCATTGTCTTGGTCGAAGGAACAGGATTAGATGCTAAGGCTACTGTAGATTTTGA
This sequence comes from Bacteroidales bacterium, assembly GCA_018064685.1. GTDB lineage: Bacteria > Bacteroidota > Bacteroidia > Bacteroidales > Bacteroidaceae > Physcousia. The sequence continues at coordinate 9,668 of JAGHUS010000139.1, forward strand.
CAATGTAGGTCGTAAGATTCTCCTTCTTCGCTTTGCTAAGTTCACGATAGAAGGATGATTTTTAATCAAATAGAAAATTAGTCGTTTGTCCTTTTATGAGATTAGTCGTTTAGATGTTTTGGGGACGTTTATATGTAGTTAATGATCAAACAATAACATACATTCCAAAACAACTAAACGACTAATCTACTTATTTTCTCAACGTTCAGTCAACTATTCTTCAACGATCAGTTAACTATTCCTCAACGTTCAGTCAATATCCTCAATGTTCAGTTAATATTCCTCAACGTTCAGTCAACTGTTCTTCAACGTTTGGACAACTAATTTCCTAAACAATTAGTCAATAACCTTTTATTCTTCTTCTTTCTTTGGAGTGAGGTTGGCGTGTATTACGTCCATGATGCTTGTCTCGACCAGACTTGTTACGACGTAATCGCCCATTGTTCCAGCCATGCCCTTAAGCAGATTGCTAAGTGCGTCGTTTATGTTTGCTGCCTGGATGAACATTGGACAATTGGTCTTTTTCTCCTTGGCTGTCTTCTCGTCGATGGTGATAAGCGCTACGTTCGACTTGTACCATTTGTCAGCCTGAGTGTCTTCGCTCTCAAACATTTCAGACACCTTGGTCTTTTTAATGTCCATTATCTCGAATTCTCCACTCATGTAGGGTTCCATCTCCTCAATGAAACGCTTCTCTGCTTCGGTAAAGCTGAGGGCATCAACCATGTATGTCTCGGTTGCTTTGGTCATCAAACCCTCTTCTCCAACTTTGTCGTACTTAATTTTGCATGTGAACCACATAGATACTTATTTTTGTTTGTTGTTTTATATTATAATTATTATTGTAGCTTGCTAAACTTTACTTGTTTTTTTTGTCTTTTCTGAATGGTTTCTCTTTGTGCATCTTGTTTCTGTCGTTTGGATGTTGCCAACTTGATGCATGGTCTTTTCTGAATGGTTGTCTTTCTGATTGTTGTGATGGACACAGTTTGTCAATCAGGTCGCCTCGGCCTATTCGGCGCAGTTCATAGGCAATCTTCCTTTGTTCCTCGGGCTTATACCAGAAGAAGAACATACGTTGTGCTTGTTTCTCCTCGGGACTTTTGGCACAATATACGGGTTCGAACGTGTAAGGATGCACACCCGAATGCCAAGCCTCAGTGGCCACGGTCATGGGGGTGGGAGTGAAATCCTGTACTTGTTCCAGTTGGAAGTTCAAATCCTTGGTCTTTATGGCAAGGTCGGCCATATCCTCCTCCTTACATCCCGGATGACTGCTGATGAAATACGGAATGATTTGCTGGTTGAGATGTTCCTGTCGGCAAATGTAATCAAACATCTTTTTGAATTGTACAAAAAGGTTGAAGGATGGTTTGCGCATGATGTCGAGGACCATACCGCTAGTATGTTCGGGAGCCACCTTTAGTCTTCCACTCACATGATTCTTAATAAGTTCGCGCGTATATTCACGCGATGCCTTGTTCAGCTTTTCGTCCTTATTGTCGTGCAGAAGCAGGTCATATCTCACTCCACTTCCTATGAAACTTTTCTTTATTCCGGGTAATGCATCCACACTTTTGTATATGTCCAACAATGGTCGGTGGTCGACGTTGAGGTTGGGACACACGTTGGGGTGTATGCAGCTAGGACGCTTGCACACTTCACAAGCTTTAATGTTCCTGCCCCTCATGGCATACATGTTGGCACTCGGTCCACCCAGATCGCTAAGATAACCTTTGAAGTCAGGCATCTTGGTTATCTCTTTTACTTCGCGCAAAATGCTGTCCATCGACCTACATACAATGAACTTGCCTTGGTGTGCGCTGATGG
>JAGHUS010000138.1 GCA_018064685.1 Bacteroidales bacterium
CTTTTCCGTCACCCATTACTTGCAGAATATCAATTTGATATAAAAAAGTGACGGAGGTGACGCTATTTTTCATACTTTTATTTGTGTATTAGAAAAAAATGTCGTATCTTTGTCATTGTATTAAGATATAAACATAAAATAACACAAACATGAATCTTACAATCAAAAGATCAAACGCAAGTAAAAACCGTGTAACGTACACGTCAACAGATCTTTATCGATTTCTTGACATGATCCGGAACGGACAGTATGAACTGCAGGTCGAGATGTTTCGCTCGGCTCGAATGGAGGTGAAGGACGAGGCGCTTTATGTGCGATATGACTCCATTCCGAAGGTAATACCCTCGGCAAAATACACAAAAAGTGCCCAGGGCGAGCCCTTTTTTCGCGAATATAACGGTATACTGACGCTAAAAGTGGACAATCTGGCCAGTAAAGGCCTGTGTGACCGTGTGAAGCATGAGGCTTCGCTTTTGCCGCAGACACTGGCTGCTTTCAGGGGTGCCAATGGGCATAGTGTGGTGATTCTGGCATTGGCCTCGCTGCCCGGTCAGACACTACCCTCGAAGGAGAATGATGCAGCACTCTTCCACACCAAGGCTTATCGTACGGCGGTGCAGTGCTATACACCCACGCTGAGCCGTCCCATCACGATAGAGGAACCGCTGCTGGAAGGATGGTTCTTGATGTCGGCCGACCACGAGATGTATGTCAACGAGCGCGTGGTGCCCTTCATCATCGAGCAGCCTACAGGTGCCGAGGTGATGAGGCTTGTGGACGGACGTACGCCCGAGAACAAGTTGGTGCCGAGCGGACGGTTCGACGGCATCTCGATGCATCAGGTCTTTAACGCCTGCTATGTGCGTGCACGTAATGAGATAACGAAGGAGGAATGGAAGGAGCCGATGTGTGCTGTGACGCATATTGCGCATGAGTGTGCCGAGACGGGCATGCCCGAGGAGGAAGCCGCTCGCCGCATCCTGTGGCATTATTATAAGGTGGACGCGCAGGATGTGCGCAGTACGGTGCGTGCCGTATACGAGGGCTACGACCCGCTGCCTGAGCTTCGACCCGGTTTGCCCAAGAAGCAGATAGCCAGCATCAGGCTGAAGGAGTTTCTGCAGCGACGTTATGAGTTGCGCCACAACGTGGTGACGCAGAACCTGGAGTACCGCGTACGCTACAGCTTGGACTTCCAGTTCCACCCGCTGACGAAGTACGACCGTAACACCATCAAGTATGAGGCAGCGATGGAGGGCATCGAGGCTTTCGACGCAGAGATAAACGGCTTCATCGAGTCGAACTACACACCGAAGTACAATCCCATCGAGGAGTACCTCTACGACCTGGGCGAGTGGGATGGCGTAGACCGCATCGATGCGCTGGCAGCCATGGTGCCTACCGACAATCCGCACTGGACGCGCCTCTTCCGCCGCTGGTTCCTGAGCATGGTGGCACACTGGATGGACGTCGACCACGAGCATGGCAACAATACGGCTCCCATCCTCATCGGCAAACAAGGTTACCGCAAGTCGACCTTCTGCCGCATCCTGTTGCCGCCCGAGCTGCGTGTGTTCTTCACCGACAGCATCGACTTCCGCACAAAGCAGGAGGCAGAGCGCTATCTGACACGTTTCCTGCTGGTCAACATCGACGAGTTCGACCAGTTGTCAGAGGCTCAGTTCGCCTTCGTAAAGCACTTGTTCCAGAAGCCCAACGTGAGCATGCGACGCATGTACAGCGACACGATAGAGCAGCAGCGACGCTATGCCTCGTTCATCGGTACGAGCAACCATGAGGAGATACTTCGCGACCCGACCGGCAACCGCCGCTACCTGTGCGTGCAGGTGACGGAGCCCATCCACACCGACACGCCCATCGACTATTGTCAGCTCTATGCACAGGCGGTACAGCTGATACGCGATGGCGAGCGCTACTGGCTGGACGATGAGGACGAGGACCTGCTGCGGGTGACGAACCAGCAGTTTGAGTCGCAGTCGCCCCTGGAGCTGGTGCTGCAAGATGTGTTTGAGCCCGCAGCAGTGGAGACGTCCGACACCGAATGGATGCGTCTGACCTCGCTGATGGGCAAGCTGACGCAGCATCCATCGTTCAATCGCAAGACGATGAACAACTTGCGTCTGCTGAGTCGCATCATGCGAAAACTCAACTATGTGAATAAGCACAGAAAAGATGGCACTTATTATTTGGTAAAGAAGAGATAAACTCCTGTATGGATAATACAGGTACAACCTTATAAACTCAAAAAAATGGTAAAGATAGAATGGCAGGAAATGCCACCCCGCAAGGGACAGGAAGGGGAGGAGAGCCGTCTCTTCCCACGTATGAAAGACAATGGTGTGCTGGATTTTGACACGCTGTGCGAACTGGCAGCCAAGGGTTCGGGCATGTCGGAGGGCACGCTTTATGCCGCATGGTTCAAGCTGGCACGCACGATAGCCGAGCAGTTGGCCGAAGGCAAGACTGTGAAGCTGGACGACCTGGGTTCGCTGCGCCTGTCGATAGGCACGGATGCCAAGGTGACGTGCACCACAAAGCAGCGTAAGAACAAGGTGAAGGTGCAAGGCGTGACGTTCCAGCCCGATGGCGACCTGATGAAGGCTATCGGCAAGCCCGACTTCGACTGGCAGCCCGATGCGGCATTGCAGCATGCACCATCTGCCCAGGAACTTGCCGAACCCCTCTGCACCTACCTCGACGAGCATGGCTCCATCACGCGTGCCGAGTTTGCCCGTGTGTTCCGCCTGAAGCGCACCACTGCCATCAACCGTCTGCACGAACTGGCTCGCATGGATGTAATCAGGCAGCAAGGCTATAACCGCGAGGCGGTGTATGTGAAGAGGAGCCTTGTTGAATAAGTAGCTTAGAGTTCAGAGTTTAGAGTTCAGAGTGTAGAGTAGTTGAGAAGTTTAGAGTTTAGAGTAGTTTAGAGTTTAGAGTTTAGAGTTTAGAGTAGTTGAGAAGTTGAACTGTTGAACAGTGTGGAGTAGATGAGTAATGTAGGGTTTTGATTGCTAAACACTACACTCTAAACTAACCACTCTAAACTTCTCAACTACTCTACACTCTGAACTCTAAACTCTACACTCTAAACTAACTACTCTAAACTAACCACTCTAAACTTCTCAACTACTCTGAACTCTAAACACTACACTCTAAACTAGAATTACTTAACGAGCACTTTCCTTCCTTTCTTGACGCCGATGCCCTTAGGACTGTTCATGCGCTTGCCATCAAGTGCGTATGGAACAGTGTGGCGGGTTGCAGTGCTTGCGTCCACTTTCTGTATGCCGGTCCATTCCTCGTCGGTGGCAGCATGAATCTCTAGTGATGTGATGTTGACCGGTCCGTTGGCAGTGCCGCGTGTGGCAGTTAGGGTGTATTCGCCCCAGCCGTCGGTCACTTCGAACAGCAGGGTGACGTCCTTGTTAGTCTCCACCTCGACCGACTTGATAGGGTAGATGCTCTTTCCGTTCTTCTTGAGCGATATTTTCACCGTTCCGTCCTCGCCTTCTGCATGGAACGTCAGTTTGTACCTTCCCGACTCGAACTGCAGTGAGCGGTAGACGTTCTGGTTGGCATCGGTCTTGGTGTCGGCACCGAACTTCAGCAGCTGTGTGGCACCGCTGGCATTGATGCTCCAGCCGTGGTTTTTGGGTGTCCATCCCTCCGTGTCGATGTTGGGGCGCCATTTCAGTGTCTCGTCGCGCTCGTCATCCAGGGTGTACTGGCTGAAGAATTTCCACATCGTGATGGCAGAGTTCCCGTCCTCGGTGTTGGCTGTCCAGTCGTTGTGCCCCATGCCATCTACTTCGTAGTATACATAGGGGAAGGAACCCTCCGTGGCTTGGTATACACTCTTCTTGTACTTGCCGCTTACGGTCTTGACCTCGGGCACGGGGTTGCAGCCATTGCGTGCCACGGTGTTGTCTACGATGCTGGGCATGAGGGCGTATCTGACGAAGTCGTCGGCCTTGCCATGAATGTGCAGGAAGGGGTAGGGGCGCTGGCTGGTGTGGTGCAGGTGGAACTCGTTGATGGGATAGCCGCTGATGGAGGCGAAAGCGGCAAAGATGTCGCTGCAGACGTTGGCCACGGTGTAGGTCATCATGCCGCCGTTCGAGAAGCCGCAGCAATAGATGCGCTTGCGGTCTACCTTATAGCTCTTGTCCACCTCCTCGATAATGGTCTTGAAGAAATCGATGTCCTTCGAGGTGACGCCGTCGGCATGCCAGCCGGGCACCGAACCGCCGAAAACGGGGAAATAGAATGTCTCGCCCTGAGGATAGACGACGATGCAGCCGTACTTGTCGGCCACGTCGCTGCGGAAGGGCGCCTTGTCGCTGCTGTGGCCTCCTGTGCCGTGCAGGCTGAACACCAAGGGGGCGTCGGCCTTGACGTTGTTGGGGACGTACAGGAGGAATGAACGTGTCTCGCTGCCAACCTTTATGTTGACGGTCTTCTCCACTTTTGCTGCCCATGCACCCAATGCAGTGAATGCCAGCAGGCAGATGCTAAGAATGTTTTTTTTCATTTTATAAAAAAGTTTTAGTTTGTTGTGTTGTTTTTGGGGGCAAATCTCTTGTCCCAAGCGATGTGCAGTGCGATTTCTGGTGCAAAGTTACGCAAATGTTTCGGAAATCGAGCATAAGGAAAAAAGATTTTGCCGAAATGTTGCACATGTCGTGATAATGTTGTATCTTTGCGGCGCTTTTACGGGAATAGCTCAGTTGGTAGAGCACTGGTCTCCAAAACCAGGTGTCGGGAGTTCGAGCCTCTCTTCCCGTGCATCTCGATATAAAAAAGAACGCAGTATGCATGGTTTGCATACTGCGTTTCTCTTCTCTTCTCCCACTCTTTTTACATCATTGCGCCAATGATGCGCTGGAAGAAGGCGGCATGGTCCTGACGCCACTGTATGATGGCATCGTCGACGATGCGCTGATCTATTTCGTGCGGGCGAAGGGTGCGGCCATCCTCCATGTCGAGGTAGACTTCCAATTCGTCGTCGGTGCGTATCTGCTTTATTCCGTTTATGCCAAGGGGCATACAGCCTTCATAGGCCTCGGCCAGTGCCGTGAGGGTCATAAGGGTTGTCTCGTCCATGTTGTTGATAGTTTGTAAGGTTTTAGGTTATGGGTTATAGGTTATAGATATTTCACGTATGTTGGCGGCGTCTGTTCTTGCGCATTGCATCAGTCTATCTCGCCCGCCTCTCATCCTGTCTAGTACAAACGCATCTATAACCTATAACCTTTTTTCATTAGTCAATAAATCTCTTAGTGAGCCCGCCAAATTCTTCGATGCGGCGGTCGCGCAGGAAGGGCCACCAGCGGCGTACATTCTCGCAGCGTTGCATGTCGATGTCGATGACGACATTCTCCTCCTTGTCCTTGCTGGCACGATAGAGGAACTCGCCCTGCGGACCTGCCACGAAGCTGCTGCCCCAGAACTGTATGCCGTGTGTCTGGCCACTGGGGTCGGGCTCGTGCCCAACACGGTTGACGGTGACGACGGGCAGGCCGTTGGCCACAGCATGTCCGCGCTGCACGGTGGTCCATGCCTCGCGCTGTCGTTCCTGCTCCTCCTCGGTGTCGCTCGACTCATAGCCTATGGCCGTGGGGTAGATGAGCAGTTCGGCTCCCTGCAAGGCCATGAGGCGTGCGCCTTCGGGATACCACTGGTCCCAGCACACCTGTACGCCCAGTCGGCCTACCGATGTCTGTATGGGGTGAAACCCGAGGTCGCCCGGGGTGAAATAGAACTTCTCGTAATAGGCAGGGTCGTCGGGGATGTGCATCTTGCGATAGGTGCCGGCGATGGTACCGTCCTTCTCCAGTACCACAGCCGTGTTGTGGTAGAGGCCTGCTGCGCGGCGCTCGAAAAGCGACACGACGAGCACGATGCCATACTCGCGGGCCAGTGCACCATAGAACTCGGTGCTGGGGCCTGGTATGGGTTCGGCCAGGTTGCAGTTGTCTACACTCTCCACTTGGCAGAAGTACAGCGAGTTGTGCAACTCCTGCAGCACTACGAGCTCAGCACCCTTGGATGCCACCTCGGCAATGTTCTTTGCCAGTTTCTCCATGTTGGCTTGTACATTCTCCGTACAAGACTGTTGTATGATTCCTACTTTCATATTTCAAATGTTACTTTTCGCTTCGCAATTCCCTCGCATTGAAAGTATTAAGTATTATTCACTCTTCACTTCGCGCTCTGCGCGATTACACCCACAGGAAACTGCATGGTGCAGCAGTGCAGCGAACCGTGCTGCTGGATGAGCACCTGGCAGTCGATGGGTACGATGTCATGCTTGGCAAATGCCTTCTGCAGTTGGCGAATGGCTTGCTCGTCCAGTTCCTTGTCTCCGTAGGTGGGCATGAGTACCGTCTCGTTCATTATCAGGAAGTTGGCGTATGTCGATGGTAGTCGCATGCCATCCTCGTCATAGCGTTTGGGTGCCATGGGCAGCGGTACGAGGCGATAAGGGCGGTTGTCGGTGGTGCGGAACGTCTTGAGCTGTTCCTCCATCAGATGCAGTTCGTCGTAGTGCTCGTCCTCGGTGTCGAGGCACTGCACGTAGGCAATGGTGTCGGGCGAGCAGAAACGTGCCAGCGTGTCGATGTGCGAATCGGTATCGTCGCCTGCCAGATAGCCATGGTCGAGCCATAGGATGCGCTGGGCATGCACGATGCTGAGGAGGCGCTCCTCGAGGTCGGCCTGTGTGAGAGGCTGGTTGCGATGAGGTGCCAGTAGGCACTGACTGGTGGTGAGGATGGTGCCGTGACCGTCGCTCTCGATGCTGCCGCCTTCAAGCACCAGGTCGAGATGGTCCTCGTAAACACCGTTCAGTATGTGCTGGTCGTTCATGTTACGGCATATCTCGTTGTCGAGTGCAGCCTCGAACTTCTCGCCCCAGCCGTTGAACTTAAAGTCGAGCAGCGTGGGTGCCTCGCCTCCTAGGAGGGTGATGAAGCCATGGTCGCGTGCCCAGGTGTCGTTGGTGGGCATCTGGTGCAGCGTGATGTTCTCCAGTGCACGTTTGGGGAGTCGCTCTTCGAGCAGTGTGCTGACGTGATCGGGATTTGGGGTGACGATGATGAGGCGTTCGCGCAGCGATATCTCGAGAGCCATGTGCACGTAACACTCCTCGCATTCCGAAAGGATGGACGCCCAGTCGGTGTCTTGGTGGGGCCATGTCAGTTGCACGCCGCTCTGCGGAAACCATTCGGCAGGCAGGTGTATGTTGCGCATCTCGCTTTGCTCAGGCCCCTGTGGATTCTCGAACCTGAGTTCCATGGTGAGGTCGTCAATGCTGGCTGTCGTTCTGTGATAAGTAAGTCCCATTCTCTTTCTTGTTTTACCATTACATAATGTTATGTGAGGTACAAAAGTACTAAAATAATGTTAGTAAATGATAAATTCGTCGGTTTTTCTCGCTCACATTATTAAAAAAATAATAAAAGAGCAAAGAAAAATGAAGCCGTGTCAGTGCTTGTAGAACTTTTTTTGTACTTTTGCACGAACGAAGAATGCTACCATTAATATTGGATACAATGAGAAAGAAGACATTGCTAGTCGGAGCGCTATTGGCGTTCGCTACACTTTTTACCGCGTGTGACAACTGGAAGAAGGGCACAGCAAAGGCTGTTGAGAAGGAAGTGACAGAAGAAGTCAGAGAGACTGTAGACCTGTCGGTGCTGAAGGTGGACAGTGTGAAGTTTGATGTGCACTGGGAACTTAGTGATCCTGAGCTGGCCGAATATACGGGAGGAGAGAAACCTGGTCTGAAATGCGTCATCGACGTGCCTTCATTCAAGCAGAATCCTGTATTGGCTAATGCCATCATGGAGTGGATAAACGAGCACTTTGGCGGTACATACAAAGGTGACATGAAGGATGTGAAGTCAATGGTGAAAGCCTATATAAAGTTCTGCCGTAAGGAAGAGGGTGGCATGGGCTCTGATGCACAGTACGAATTCGAGATACGCAAGATATACGAGAACGAAAACGTGGTGACCTACCTCATGTCGGGCTACGACTATGCCTTTGGTGCCGCTCATGGCATGCCCTACATCAATGGTGCTTCGTTTCGCAAGAGCGATGGCAAACTCTTCGGTTGGAATATGTTCTCCAACACAGCCGATCTTCAGGCAAGTCTGAAAAAGGGACTGATGGATTATTTCGACGTGACGGAAGACAGCGAGCTGGAAGATAACCTGATGGTGGACGGCATCTATTCGGTCAACAATCTGCCCAAGCCTGACTCTGATCCATGGATAACGAAGGACGGCGTGGAGATGGTGTACCAGAGCTATGAGGTGGCGTGCTTTGCTGCCGGACAGCCCAATGTGGTCATCCCCACGGCGCAAGCCAAGACGATGCTCACCGCCACGGCATCTAAATTGCTGGAATAATCGGTCGGGTAGGGAAACGCACTCGTATGATGATGATAATCAGAACGGTATTGTGTGTTGCGGTGCTCTCGTTTGCGGGCACTGCCGCACTGCGTGCACAGACTCAGGCTGCTGCCGACACTTTGCAGACGGATACGCTGCGCGAGGTGTCGGTGAGGCCTAATACGGTGAGAATGCCTTTCACAAACCGGACAAGAGAGGAGGTGCAGTCTGTTGTCAATGCGCAGAAGTACTCGCTCAACGGACTGATTCAGGGAGTGGCTCCTATGCTGCACGACCAGATAATGCATCCATTCGGATTTGCCGAGCGTAAACGCAGCAGAAAGCGCAAAAAGGTGAAGAAGGTGCTGGAGCAATATGATGCCATCGGAAGGCCCGATCCATTGCAGATGCTGCTGGATAGTGTGGCCATAGAATTGAACGCAAAGGCCGGAAAGTGACAAAGTTTTGCGCGCGAACATTATTTTATGCGGGAATTATTTCTTTCTTTCGTTCTTTTTGTGTACCTTTGCGTCCAAATCATACACTTAGAAGCGTGAAGATTAAGGAAATCATTGACGCCCTTGAGCAATTCGCGCCTCTGCCCCTGCAGGAAAGTTACGATAATGCTGGCCTGCAAGTGGGATTGACAGAGGTGGAAGCATCAGGGGCTTTATTGTGTCTTGACGTCACCGAGGATGTGGTGAGAGAGGCGATAGAGATGGACTGCAACCTGATTGTGGCTCACCACCCTTTGTTGTTCCGCGGCCTGAAGACGGTGAGCGACAAGACGCAGGTGGAGCGTGTGGTGCGCATGGCCGTTCGCAACGACATCACCATCTATGCCGCCCACACCAATCTGGATAATGTCGAGGATGGCGTGAACTATAAGATTGCCGAGAAACTTGGCCTGGTGGATGTGCAAATGATCAACCCTCGTAAGGTGAAGGTCATGGCAGGCGGGCACGAACGTTCGGTGCTTGCAGGAACAGGTGTGATGGGCTATCTGCTGGCTCCGCTCGATTCGCTGGTCTTCCTGGAGCGTGTGAAGTCGGCGTTTGGCGTGGAGTGCTTGATGCACAATGAGTTGTTGAGTCGTTCTGTGCAAAGTGTTGCTTTGTGCGGCGGTGCTGGCGACTTCGTCCTGGACGATGCCATACGCCTTGAGGCAGATGCGTTCCTCACCGGCGAGATGCATTATCATCAGTACTTCGGGCATGAACAGGAACTGCAGATTGCAGTGCTGGGACACTATCAGAGCGAGCAGTTCACGACGGAGATATTCCGTAACGTGATAGAGGATTGTGATGCCGAACTGCCGGTCTACTTCTCGCGTGTACAGACAAATCCCATCAAATACATGTATTAGTAATGGTAAAAAAATAACTTCCTAAAGTAATGATTTGAATAACATCCGTCAATTTTAACTTATCTTTTTGGCTATTTTGCTCTGATTCATCAGTCACAATGCCCGCATTGCTCCTTCTTCATCAGTTCAAAATATCTCAAAAATCTAAGCCAAACTTGCCGAAGTTATTTTTTTTACCATTACTTAGGACAAAACAATTAATATTATTTCAGAATTTATGGCAAGAGAAAAAGCAAAAGACCCAACAGAATTGGCTGTTGACGTGAAGTTGAAGAATCTCTATTCTTTGCAGACAATGCTGAGTGAGATTGATGCAATCAAGACTCTTCGTGGCGAGTTGCCTCTTGAGGTTCAAGACCTTGAGGATGAAATCGAGGGTATGACCTATCGTCTGGAGAAGATGCGCGGACAGGTGGAGTCTCTGCAGGGCGAGATGAACAATCGTCGTGGCACCATCGAGAAGAATAAGATGGATCTGGCTCGTTTCGAGGAGCAGATCAATAACGTTCGCAACAATCGTGAGTACGACTCACTGACCAAGGAGATTGAGTATCTGCAGCTTGACAATCAGCTGAACGAGAAGAAGATACGTGAGGCTCAGGATGAGATTGAGCATCTGCAGGAGAAGAGCCGTCAGTGCAATGCCGACTTGGCAGAGCGCCGTGCTGACCTCGACCTGAAGAAGAGTGAGCTGGAGGAGATTGTTTCTGACACTCGTGCTGAGGAAGAGAGACTGCGTGAGAAGGCTAAGAACTTGGAGCTCTCTATTGATGCTCGTCTGCTCAGTGCTTTCAAGCGTATCCGTAAGAATGCCCGCAATGGTCTGGGTATTGTGTATGTGCAGCGTGATGCTTGTGGTGGTTGCTTCAATAAGATCCCCCCTCAGCGTCAGCTTGACGTGCGTATGCACAAGAAGATCATCGTTTGCGAGTATTGTGGCCGTATCCTTATCGATCCCGAGTTGGCTGGCGTTGAGCTTGACAAGCCCGCTACAGAGGATAAGCCCAAGCGCACACGTAAGAATTCGGCCCGTCGTAAGAGTGCTGAATAAGCAACTTGTATACGACGGAGTGATCTCGTAGATGGTTGTAAGAGTGCTGTGTAAGCTTCTTATAGTCGTTCGAGGTTGTAAAGTCGATGAATGAGACATAAAGAGAAAAGCCCTGAAGGTCAATGGTCTTCAGGGCTTTTCTCTATTCTGTACTTCTTATTTCGCAGCTATGCTCTTTACTTGAAAAGTAGTGGGGCGAGTGTGTTCAGATATAGGCGCCAGTTGGACCATACATGTCCGCCTTCTGATTGGAAAAAGGTATGCTCCAGTCCGCATTCGGTAAGTGTGGCATCCAGTTTCTTCGAGTTGTCGTAAAGGAAGTCGGACGTTCCGCAAGCTATGAAGTACAACTTCACGCCGGCATCCTTAAGCGCCTTGGCCTGCTCGATAGTGGTACCGCCGGCAGCAGACTGCGGGCAGATGTAGTCGAACATGGTGGGGTAGAGGTTGGTGGCTGTAATGGTGTGCCCGCCACCCATCGACAGGCCCGAGATGGCTCGTGATTCGGGCTTGGCAATAACTCGATACTCTTTCTCAATGAATGGCACAATCTCCTCGCACAGACTCCTGACAAAGGCATCGGCATTGCTACGGTCGCGGAAGTTCATGTTGCTGTTGGGCAAACCTAGTGTCTGCGCTGCTTGCTGGTTGGGATTGCCGTTGGGCATCACCACAATCATGGGTTTGGCAAGGCCTTTCTCTATCAGGTTGTCCATAATCTGGGCTGCACGTCCCATGGATGTCCATGCTTCTTCGTCTCCACCCGCACCATGCAGTAGATACAGTACCGGGTATTTCTCCTTCTTGTTTGTTTCATAGCCATAAGGTGTGTAAACGGTGACTCTGCGGTTTATGCCTAGAATCTTGCTGTCATACCATTTGTATGACACCGTTCCTCGCTTGTTGGCTTCGGCATAGTTCGCAGTACGTTCTCCGGGCACCATCAGCATGTTCAGATAGCGTGTGCCGTCTCGTTGCACCATATAGTTCTGTGGGTCGTTTACCGATACTCCGTCTACGACAAAGTTGTAGGTGTAGATTTCTGCAGGAGGGGTGTCGATTGTCACTTCCCATACTCCATTCTCGCCTTTTTTCATAGGTTCGCCTCCTCGTTGTCCGTTCATCCAGTTGCCAGACAGGCTGACCGAATTGGCATGGTTGGCAGCAAGGCGAAATGTTACTTTGGATCCATTGATCTCTGGCGATTTGGCTGGTGCTCCACGTCGGCCAAAATTAAAGTTTGATAACTCTTGTGCATTGATATTACTAATGCACATCATAGATAGTGCAAAAACTGTCAGAATCTTTCTCATATTGTTAAAGCTTGTTTGTTAATTAATTTTTTGTTTTCTATTTGTCGCTATTTTGTCTGGGGCAACAGCTCCTCATATCTGGGTATGTCTGCAAGAAAGTTGCAGCAGTTCTTCGCGTAGTCTATATGGCAGCAGAAATGCTTCATTCCGTTGCTGATAATTATATAAGGAACGCGAAGGGGAAGATTGTAACGCCACGTCTGGTCGAATACTTTTTGAGTGATTTGCACATGTGGGGCTTTGTATTCCACAATGGCCAGTGGCTGTGCATGCGTGTCATATACAACTGTGTCACAGCGCTTCTTCATTGCCTCTACAGTCAAAGGCACTTCGTTCCCCACACATCCTTGTGGATAGCCTTTCTCGGAGATGAGGAAGTGCGTGAAATGTTGCCTCACCCATTCCTCGGGCGTCAATGCCACATAACGACGGCGTAGGGGATCGAAAACAAGTGTGCGTTGGCCTTCTTGCTTTGTCTTGAGTGGCGCGGGGGGCAGATTTAGGGTGTTTTGATGCATTTTGACTCGTAATTCTTCAAATAAAATAGGCTTTACCCTGCTTTTTTGTCACGACCAAGCCGTTAAAATGTTTTTTTATGGCCTTCGCTGCTAAAAAACTTGCGTTTTCTCTTGCTTATTCGTATCTTTGCCAGATAAAATACCTTTTCAAGTGCAAATGTAGTAAAAAAATGAAAAGTAAGCAAGAAATAATAGAAAATTGGCTGCCAAGGTATACACAGCACCCTTTGTCTGACTTTGGGAAATACATTTTGCTGACCAATTTCAATAACTACGTTGACCTTTTTTGTGAAAAGTTCAATATTCCGAAGCCTGAATTCGGGGCAAACATGCGAATGGCGACTGCTGGTGACATTACCATTATAAATTTTGGCATGGGAAGCCCTAATGCGGCTATTATCATGGATTTGCTTGGTGCTATCAGTCCCAAGGCTTGTTTGTTCCTTGGCAAATGTGGCGGCATCTCTCATAAAACACAGCTTGGCGATTTCATCTTGCCTCTTGCGGGTATACGTGGCGAGGGTACAAGCAATGACTATTATCCGCCAGAAGTGCCTGCTCTGCCCGCTTTTATGATGCAGCGTGCTGTGTCATCGGCCATACGTGACTTGGGGCGTGACTATTGGACGGGAACTGTATACACCACCAATCGACGCATTTGGGAGCATGATGAGCAGTTCAAGGAATACTTGCGCACAACACGTGCCATGGCTGTAGACATGGAGACTGCCACGCTCTTTACTTGTGGTTTTTACAATCATATACCTACTGGTGCATTGTTACTGGTGTCGGACAACCCCATGACGCCTGAGGGAGTGAAGACAAGCGAGAGTGACAAGGAGGTGACACGCAATTACGTGCACCAGCATGTTGAGATGGGCATTTTGGCAATGCAGAAGATTATGGATGGTGATAAGACTGTCCGTCACTTGAAGTTCGATTGGTAATGGCAGCAAAGACAGGACCCACATACGATGAAATAATTCGTGATGTAAGAGCAGGCAATTTAAGTCCTATTTATTACCTTATGGGTGAAGAGGACTATTATATAGATCATCTGAGCGATTATATCGTCAATAGTATCTTGCGTGAGGATGAGCGTGACTTTAATCTGGATGTGCTTTACGGAGCAGAGGTGACTGCTAATCAAGTAATCCAGTACGCTCAGGGATTGCCTATGATGGCAGAGCATCGAGTAGTGTTGGTGCGTGAGGCTCAGGCTATGTCTGATCGTGAGAATCTGGCAGTTTATCTTTCGCATTATAACCCTTCTACCGTACTTGTCATGTGTCATAAGCATGGTAAGTTGGATGCCCGTCGTGAGTTGGCCAAGGAGGTGAAGCGAGTAGGTGTTCTTTTCGAGTCAAAACGTCTTGCCGACTACCAGTTGCCTGGTTTTGTTACTTCCTATTTCAAGCGTAAAGGCATGGATTGTGAACCTGCTGCGGCCCAATTGCTGGCAGAGTTTGTAGGAAGCGATCTGAACCGCCTTTCTTCGGAGATGGACAAGTTGTTGCTGGCGGCCCCACAAGGGGCTATGCACGTCACTCCTGCGCTAGTAGAGGAGCAGACAGGAATCAGTAAGGACTATAATAATTTCGAGCTGCAGAATGCATTGGCTGTACGTGATGTTTTGCGTGCAAATAAGATAGTAAAATATTTCAACACAAATCCGAGGGGTTTTGCGTTACCACTTACACTGGCTTCTCTCTTCGGTTTTTTCTCTGATTTGATGCTTGCTCACTATGCACCCGCAAAGGACGAATCCTCGGTGGCTAATTGGCTCGGAAAAAGTACTTGGGCAGTACGTCAGGCTATCATGCCTGCAATGAGAAATTACAATGCTACAAAGGTTATGCATATACTTGCAGAGATACGCAAAACAGATGCCAAAGGAAAGGGAGTGGGGGGATGCCGAACGGCTCCTGGAGACCTCCTCTGTGAATTGGTATTTTTTATCTTGCACTAGAAAAATGTGAATCTAGATTATAAATGGCGCCTTAGGGTGCCATTTTTTTTATTCTGGCTGAAAAATGTGGTGGGGGAAGGTGTCCTATTATGCGTTTTTAGAGGCATAATAGGCCTGTTTTTGTTCTATTTTGATAGAAAAACAAAACAGGATTTTTTGGCCTTATTTTCGTTTATATTAGCGAGTTATATGTGTTTTATACCGTCTGAGAATCGCGTCATTTTTGCTTTGTTTGATAGTTGTTCGGTCTGCTTTATGCATTCAATTTTTCGCCATTTTTGCCTCTTTTCAAGCTTTTGAATTACATAATTTAACACATGTAAAATTCAACAAAATTAAATGAAAATTTAAAAGTTGAAACCTTGGAATGTTGTTTTGTATACATATAGCATTGTGTACGGCGTATTTCGTTTTGTTGAATTGTGATTTGCAAATATATAACCAGTACTTTGAATACCCGAATGAATAATTAAACATAGAACTAATATTCGTATAAAATATTAAAAGCCAATAATTTAAGATTTAATTTGTATCTTTGTTTATATTTGTATTGTAAAAGAATGGGAATATTGGCTTTTTTCGAACTTAAAACATCATGTTTTTAGGTTATAACGACAAGAAAATCAGTTAAATGCTAGATTTTATAAAAGAATATACTACAAATAGATACGGCGCAGTGCTCTCTTATCATTTATAGATTGTGAAATTTGCTTTATTCTTCCGTGTTCAATCGTAAATTCGATACTATAAATTGATAAAAGCGGAGGTTGCTTTAAATTTTGAGAGTTATATTTTGGTTTGTGATTATCTTTTTCTTATCTTTGCAATCGAAAAATGGCACCCCAACGAAATTGTTTGAGGATGCACCCCAAAAAAACGCTTAAGATGAAGAATAGAATTTTGCAGTTAATGAGAAGCAAAGGAATGACTCAACAGGAGTTTTCCAAAGCCACTGGAATATCTCCTGCTTCGCTGTCTAGTATCTTTACGGGGCGCACTGCCCCCACCATGAAGCATGCAGAGGCAATGCATCGCTACTTCCCTCGTTTGAACATGTCATGGTTACTGTTTGGCGAGGGAGAGATGTTCCTGATTGATGATAATAAAAAAAGCACCGATTTGACAGACAATAATGGGCCGTTTCATGGTAAAGGCGAAAATGATTTGTTTGCAGGATCGGTGGATGGTGGAGAAGGATTAGTTTCTGGGGGTAATGAACCGGGGGCTAATGCTTATTTTACTGGAACAGGAGGCGTGCATACCGATCTCTCCTCTTCAGGGCGCTTTGGCGATATGCAAAATCTCTCAAATGATCGCGCACGTGAGGCAATTTCATACCCCCTGAATTATGCCGTAATGGGCAATATGGTAAAACATCCTGACATAAAACAGCGGAAAATAGTCGAGATCCGCATCTTTTTCGATGACGGGACATTCGAAACATTTCAAGGGAACTCATAAAAAAGTTCCCTCTTTTTTTGCTCTCTTGCATCTTTTTTGCTAACTTTGCAACTAAACATTCTCATGCTATTTCTATCTAGGTTGTTCCTGGCATGAAATAGGTCTTTCCCTATAGGGTTAGGTGTCCTCATCGGCTTTTTTTGTAAGAATGCAGGCAGGTTGTGTGAGGAGAATCCCGGCCTATATATAATATATAATATGGTATAGCGGCTTCTAAAGTATGAGGAGGATGGGATGTTTGCCAAATGCTAGAATGTATAAAACATGCAAAATACAATGAAAAAGAAATTTATTCTTGATTTGAAGGTTACTGAGATTAGTAAGCCACATCCTCGGTATGTATTGATAAAGTTGACTGATCCCGATGCTCAGTTACCAGAGATGCTGCCTGGTCAGTTTGCTCAGTTGCGTATTGATGGTAGTAAAACAACCTTCTTGCGCCGCCCTATTTCCATTCACTATGTTGATTATACATCAAACGAGATATGGTTTTTGGTGCAGATTGTAGGTGACGGCACTCGTGCGTTAGCTGAATTGAAGGTCGGTGACGTGCTGAATGTCGTTCTTCCTTTGGGCAATGGCTTTACTTTGCCTAAAAGTAAGGAAGAGAAAGTACTGCTGGTAGGTGGCGGTGTGGGTTGCGCTCCCTTGCTCTATATGGGTAAGGTTATGGCCGAGAATGGTTGTCGCCCCACATTCCTTATAGGTGCACGCACCAAGAGTGATCTGCTTCAGCTCGACTTGTTCGAGCAGTATGGTGATGTCTTTGTTACCACTGAAGATGGCTCGTTTGGAGAAAAGGGGTTTGTAACTCAGCATTCTTTGCTGCAGAAAGAAGAAAAGTTTCAGCGTATTTCGACCTGTGGACCTAAGCCCATGATGATGGCTGTTGCCCGTTACGCCAAGTCGGAAGCCATTGCTTGTGAGGTCTCGCTCGAGAACAAGATGGCTTGTGGCGTAGGCGCTTGTCTGTGCTGTGTAGAGGATACACAAGAAGGTCACAAGTGTGTATGCACCGACGGACCTGTGTTCCCTATTGAGGCACTTAAGTGGTAGTGAACTAATAAATTATTATTCCGTACAATGACATTATGCACAGGTTATTATAGTGCAAAATGAATAAATAAGTAATAAAATGGCAAATTTAACAACCAAGATAGGTTCACTTACCATGGTGAATCCCGTAATGACAGCTTCAGGCACCTTTGGCTATGGCGTGGAGTTTCAAGATTTTGTCGACTTGTCTAAGGTGGGTGGTATCATTGTGAAAGGTACTACGCTGAATCCTCGTCAAGGTAATCCCTATCCACGTATGGCAGAAACGGCACAAGGTATGCTGAACTGTGTGGGATTGCAGAACAAGGGTGTGGCGCATTTCTGTGAGCATATCTATCCCACCATCAAAGATCTTCCCACCCAGGTTCTGGTAAATGTTTCTGGTTCTTCGCCAGATGATTATGCTGAGTGTGCTGCACGTATCAATGAACTTGATAATATACCTGCCATAGAACTGAATATCTCTTGTCCTAATGTAAAGCAAGGTGGTATGGCTTTTGGCGTAACGCCCGAAGGGGCTGCAACAGTGGTTAAGGCAGTACGCGAGGCATATAAGAAGACGCTTATTGTCAAACTCTCGCCCAATGTGACCAGCATCACCGATATAGCTTTGGCAGTGCAAGATGCAGGAGCCGATGCTGTAAGCCTTATCAACACCTTGATGGGTATGGCTATTGATGCCGAGAAGCGCAAGAAGCTGCTTTCAATCGGAACGGGTGGCTTGAGTGGTCCGGCAGTAAAGCCTGTAGCTCTGCGTATGGTCTACCAAGTGGCACATGCCGTACAGATTCCTGTAATAGGTCTTGGAGGTATCAGTAATGCAACCGATGCTGTTGAATTCCTTTTGGCTGGTGCATCAGCTATTGAGATAGGTACCGCCAATTTCCTTGATCCTGCCATCTCGCAAAAAGTAGCTGAGGGAATAGATGAATATCTAGTTCGTCACGGCTATGACGATGTAAAAGACATTATTGGTGCATTGGAAGACTAAGTCTACCGATTTCTAAAACTGATAATGGTTGTTTTTTAGAAAAGGTTTACCGGAGTCTGTATTTGTAAGCAGGTAACTAAGAAGTTTACTTTCATAATACAATAGAGGTGGTCAATTGATATTGGCCACCTCTATTCTTTCTGTTTTCTTTTTTTGTTTGTGCTCTTCAGAATTCGAATTGCTCCAGTTTCAAAGTTCCGCATTCTTGGATCTTTGCCACGCATTCAGCAAACTCAGGTGTTTGGCTGTGCTTGTCCAACGAAGCTTGGTCTTGCCATGTCTCGCAAATCATGAAGATGTCCTTGCGTGTGGCACTTTCAAATACGTCATAGGCAATGTTACCCTCATGTTGCTGGCTCTTAGCGGTTAGCAATATGGCTGCTTCAAGTGCCTCGTTATACTTTCCTTTCTTGGCTTGGAAAAAGCAATTCAGTCTAATCATAGTTTTTTCATTTCGGTTAAACGATGTTGGTAATGCAAAATTACGATTTTTTTTGAATTGACCAAACGAATAGAATGAAAACTTTAAGGCATTGGCAGAAGTCCCTCGTAGCGAACATCCCAGCTTCCATCCTTTGGGAATCCTGGCAAGGTGGTGTTACAGCCGTCGTATCCAGCGCACATTAAAGCTACAGCAGTAAGCAATCCACCATTTCCCGGTAGATAGCAGCGCAGACGTGAGTCCTGATAGTTATGTCCGTTGGGCAAATATGTGTTTGTCCTACAGTCTTTCAGCAGTGCTTCTATGGCAATTTCAGGCATACCAGTGCGTACGGCCGTCATACAGGTTGTGGGATAATCCCATCCCCATGTCTTGTCCCAATTCCAGTTCTGCATCACCCATAGCAGCGTATTCTGCATGATACGCATGTCATATTGTGGGCTTTCGGGCAGTACGCCACACGCTGCCAGTACGGCCATGTGGTCGGAGTATAACTTGATAGCTTCGGGCAGTTGTGATGCTTCGAATGGTCCTTCCTTGTTTTCCCTTGTTGCTGTGGTTGTTTTTGCTAAAATGCCGTTTTCATCGTAATCGCCTTTTCTGAAAGGCTTCAGGGCCGGATAGGATGGAGCTGTTTCGGCTGCTGCATATACATCCTGTTTGGCTGAAAGATGTGAGAGAGAGTTGATGATGTGGTTCCATTGCGGATTGGGTGAAAGTCCCAATCGTTCGCGCCACTTCTGTGCTATGCCCAGTGCAAAGTGCCAATAGGATAGTTCGAAAGGTGGATTGATGGTCTCTGCAGCTTTGAGTGTCTCTTGTGCGGGGATGGCACCCTTTAGGATATAGCGCTTGTTGTCGGCATCGTATGTGGTGAACGAGGCCATGAACTCAGCTGTTTGCTGTACCAATGGCGCATATCGATGTAGCAGATCCTTGTTGCCCGTAGCCCTATATAGCAGTTCGCACAGGTAGATGAAATGTGGCTGCTGCCAAATGAGGAATGAACCAACATTTGACGGAGCTTCGGCTGCCGACGGGTCTGTCATCTTCATCCATCTTATGCCTTCAAAACCTTGCCGTTCTGCAATCTGCTTGGCCATTATGGCTGCCGATTCATACCATGGCAGTGTACGGGCCATCATCTCGGGGTGCCCCCATAGTGCGAAGTGAGCCTGGTGCCACCATATCATCTCCAAATGGAACTTGCCGAACCATGAGTTGTAGGTCAAGCCTGTTTCTTGTGGTGGAGTGGAGCCTGCACACTGGATGGCTGTCAGATACTGCGACAATACCACGCGCCGTTCCAGTTCCTTGGCTAGTGGGTTAGTGCAATGCGAGAAGTCCACCGCAGCACCATCCTTCCAATACCTATTCCAATACGTGCGTGCGTGTGATGCGACCTTTCCCAGGCCAGTTCTTTTTCTCTCATTCGTTTCCTTGTTGCTAGGCAGCTCTGGTGTATACTCTACGGTCAGGTTCCACGCTTTCTTGTTGGGACGGATGAGGATGCTATTGTGTTGGATGACAGGTGCCTCTGCATTTCGCCATACTATGCTGATGTAGTAGCTCTGACTATCCAGCGTATGGCGGTAGACGGCTGAGTGGTCATTGATACTAACCAACTGCACATTGTGCGGAAGATCGTCGGCCCAGTTACAAGCATCATCGCTATGCTTTCCTGTAGGATAGGGAAAGAGCAGTTGCACGCTATGAAGTGACGGATCGTTGATGTCGGCCTCTATCATGTTGCGCTCTGGATGACAAGCAGTTACCACCTTTATGGGTAAGCTGGCGTAGCGGAAATGCGAAATGATTTGTCCGTTCCACATATCCAGTGTCTGGTCTATGTCTGATATGCTATCCATCTCCATTCCTTTGAAGCCCACAATGCCTAGATGCAGTCGGTGCGGATTGGCACGCAGATAGTCGGCAGCTGCCTTTCCGTGTTCGTCCTTCAACTGGCACGAATACCACTCTTCATGGCCTCGTCCGAAGTCGTAGGCACGCAGTACATCTTGTGGCTTATAGCCTCCAGTGTTGGGGAATGAGTGCCATCCCCACTGCGACATGGTGCCGAGCGGAACACCTTGAGAATAATGCTGATAGAATGTCTGCAAACCTGTGACATCGCATGTGAAGGCAAACTCACCGTTGCCCACCGAGAGCGAAGCCAAGGTGTCGATATGGGTGATGTGAGGACTGTTGCGCTGCACCAGTGCTTTCCTGTCTATCTTGGCGCAGCAAGCCATTCCATAGAATGCCAATGCGCAAAAAAGGAGAGTTCGTTTCATAGTCGATGTCTTTCTGGATATTATTTCATTTTGATTTTGCAAAAGTACAAAAAAAAAATTAAACCATTTCTTTTTTATGCCATCAAAGTAAATGTAGCAAGTGAAGAAATCATCATAGTAGTTGATGTAAGTTGATTACTTGTAAACTAACGAACATATATAACTTTAAACTTCAAAAATTATGAAAAAATTATTCTTCGCCCTTGTGGCAATGTTCATGACGCTGACTGCTTCTGCACAGTTCCAGTTCAATCCCGAAGACATGGCCAAGCGTCAGGCTGATCGTATTAAGGAAGACTGCCAGCTCAACGATGACCAGTACAAGAAGGTGCTGGATTACTACACTGCCGAGTCAAAAGCTATGATGGCACGTATGGATTCTATCCGCAATGCCGGCGGCATGCAGCAAGGCCAGGGTCAGGGTCGTCGTGGTTGGAATCGCGAGGAGATGCAGAAGCGCCAAGAGGCTCAGGAGAAGGTGCTGAAGGGCATTCTTACTGAGGAGCAGTTTACTACCTACAAGAAGGTACAGGAGGAGCGCATGGCTCGTCGTCGTCAGGGCGGTGGCTTTGGTGGCGGCTTTGGTGGCGGCCAGCGTCAGTAATCCTACTATAGATTGCTAATTCATCAAATAGGTTGTGTCGTGAAGATGACACAACCTATTTTTTCCTCCTATTCGCCATGTTGATACAACGCGTGTCTTCGACAAGACGCATGATGCATTTTTCTGTAGCTGTTAGCCAATTCTCGAAAATCAGTTATACCTCCTTCAAAAAGCCGCTAGAGGATTTTCAAAAAGCTGCTAGACAATTTTCAAAATGCCGCTAGGCTTTTTTCAAAAAACTGCTAGGCTTTTTTGAAAATGCTATTGTACATTGACGTGTAATCTGCTACGCCAAACTCTTTCCCCACCAAAACAAGACAAAGCCAATGCCCACACTGATGGCAAGGTAAACAGCCGTTTGCCAGACGTTGCCTGCCTGGATGGCATTGACACTCTCTGCCGAGAAGGTACTGAAGGTAGTGAAGGCTCCGCAGAATCCCACTGTGAGCATAAGGATGAGTGAGCGTGGAATGTGGGTATGTGCTGTGCCAAAGCCAGTGAAAAATCCAAGCAGGAAGCATCCAAGGAGATTGACTGTGATGGTGCCGACTGGCATGGACAGCAGACGGATGCCCGACAAAAGTTGTGCCACGCCGTAGCGTGACAATGCTCCTATTGCTCCTCCTAACATAATGAATAGCCAATTCATATTTCTTCAAGTCTTTAATTAGTTGTAATTATTTGCCACGATCTATTCAATCTATATATGTAATGATTTATGATTGTATTGACTTTTTGGGCCGAGACAGTATGAGGGAAAAAGGGAATATAATCCCATTTCGTGTTTCATTCTTGCACGCTTATCCCAGTTCGAGCTTCGTATTGAACTATCTGCCCCGCTGTGGCAATTTGTTAACGAGTGCAAAAGTAATAAAAATCTGCGGCATTTTGCCTTCTTTGTTTGGTGGAAAGTGAAAAAAATAATATATTTGCACTATAAAATATAATAAGGTAGAATCAAGAGAATGAATATAGGAGATAAAGTGCGCTTCCTGCATGAAGTAGGAGGCGGTGTTGTGAGTGGATTTCAGGGCAAGAATATTGTGCTGGTCGAGGATGAGGACGGATTTGAGATACCCATGCCTGTGAGCGAGGTTGTGGTAGTGAATGCCGACAACTACAACATGCCCAAGGTGGACAAGAAAGCTTCGAAGGCCAAAGTAGAACAAGCCAAGATGGAGGGCGCAGTGAGTACGAAAGCTGACGATGCATACACGTCGGTAAAGGCGCAGTTGGCAGCCTCGCTTGATGCGGAAGAGGACGATGACGTAGAGCCTTGCGATCGCCCCGTCACCTTCAAAGCAGCCCCACTCGAGCGTAAGGGCGGCGACAGCCTGAACCTCTCGTTATGCTTCGTGCCTACCGATGTGAAGCGTATCTCGAGCACCGACTTTAATACCTATCTTGTCAACGACAGCAACTATTTCATGCAGGTGCTTTATATGAATGCCGAGGGCGAGCGTTGGAACATTCTCTATAATGGCGTCGTTCGTCCCAACAGTCGCGTGCTGGTAGACAACTTCGACCATAGCGTGCTGAATGAGATGGAGTATCTTTGCTTGCAGACGTTGGCTTGGAAAGAGGATAAGGCCTTCGACCTGAAGCCTGCCCTTACCACCGAGATAAAGCTGGATTGCACCAAGTTCTACAAACTGCATGTCTTTCAGCGCAATGAACATTTCGACACTCCTGTTTGGGAGGTGCCAGTGCTGCGCGATGACAAGTCTGTGCGTGCCCTCTTTGTCGATGCCGATGCTTTGCAAGAGGCTATGAATAACCCTGCACAGTCAGCTAGTCAGACTTCTGTTGAACCGAAAGTGACGTTGTCGGCATTGGGGCGTGAAAAGTCCAAAGCTGCAGGAGCTGGCAAGCCAAAGGGCGGAAAGAGTATGGGAGGCACACGTCCCAAGCAAGGGGAGATTATCGAGGTTGATTTGCACATAGCCAATCTGCTTGATACCGCTGCAGGCCTCAGCAATGCCGACATGCTGCTGGTGCAGATGCAAGAGTTCCGTCGTGTCATGGACGAGAACCTCAAACGCCCTGGCCAGAAAATAGTGTTCATTCATGGCAAGGGAGATGGCGTGTTGCGACGCAATCTGCTGCAGGAGCTAAAGTATCGTTATAAACAATGCACCTGGCAGGATGCCTCATTTCGTGAGTACGGTTACGGCGCTACGCAGGTCACCATCCATAATGCGTGATGATACATGGCTTTTACGTTCTCAGTTGTTGTGGTATCCGAAAAAAATCAGTACCTTTGCAGCCGAAAATAATAAGGTAAGAAGAAAATGATAGATATTTTGGCGGGAATAGCGCTGTTGGCGGGTGCTGTTTCCGAGTCTGATACGCTGCTCACTGAGAAGCAGATGGGCGAGGTTGTTGTGGTGTCAAGCTACAAGGAGACAGGACTTGTGCGTCATCAACCCTCGTCGGTGAGTCTTATCACCGCCAAGCAACTGACCGACCAGCATGCTACATCGCTGAAAGATGTGTCTTCATTGGTCCCCAACTTCTTTATGCCTGACTATGGCAGCCGTCTCACCAGTGCAATATATATAAGAGGTATAGGTTCGCGCATCAACACTCCTGCTGTAGGTATGTATGTAGACAATGTTCCCTATGCCGACAAGTCGGCCTTCGACTTCAACCTTTACGACATAGAGCGTGTCGATGTGCTACGTGGTCCGCAAGGCACACTCTATGGACGCAACGCCATGGGCGGTATTGTCAAGGTGCAGACCAAGAATCCTTTCCGTTATCAAGGCACTGATATCAATCTCGGTTTTGCCTCAGGCGACTTCCATCACAATGCATCCGTCACTCACTATCAGCGTTTTAGCGATAAGTTCGCTCTTTCTGGCGGAGCATACTACGAGGGTGGCAGTGGCTTCTTTCTGCACAGCCTCACTGGCGACAAGGCCGATGGCATGGAGTCGGGGGGTGGGCGTCTGCGTGCCATAGTACGTCCCAATACACGTCTCACCCTCGATGCAACACTCAGCTACGACTATAATGACGAGTATGCCTATCCTTATTTCTATACCGGACAACTAGCTGGTACTGAAGCTTATGCATCGCTTGTGGGTCAGATCAGTAACAACCATGATGGGCGTTATCGTCGTAGTATGCTCAATGGCGGACTTAATATCGAATACAAGGCCGACCGCTGGCAGATGAATGCTGTGACAGGCTACCAGAATCTGCGCGACCGAATGTTTATGGATCAGGACTTTCTGCAGCCCGACATCTATACCCTCGAGCAGAAACAACGCAGCCATGTGTTGAGCGAGGAGGTTACCTTCAAGAGTACACGCCGTGGTGTGTGGGAATGGGTGAACGGTGTCAGTGCCATGTACCAGAAGCTTCATACCGATGCACCTGTAACCTTTAATGACGACGGTGTGGACTGGTTGGCCCAGATGGTCAACTCTAGCATGCCTGACGTCAGCAACATATCATCGCTCAGCAAGATGGGCTTTGACAATATGGGAGTCAACTTCCGCAACGCCCCCCTCTCGCTGGGAGGACAGTTCGACACGCCCACACTCAACACAGCTGTCTTCCATCAGTCCACCTTCCACATCACCAACCGCCTGTCTGCCAGTCTGGGTCTTCGTCTTGACTACGAGCGTCAGCAGCTCAAGTACTTTGCTCCATCTCAGGTCGATTACGGTTTCACACTGTCCAACCCCATTGCTGCCATGATGAACGTCAATCTGCAGACGCTCTCTTCACATCTCCTCTACGAAGGCAAACTGAAGGATGACTATCTCAATGTTATGCCCAAGTTCTCGCTCAAATACGACCTGTCGGGTGGTAACAACCTCTACTTCTCGTTGGGAAAGGGTATGCGTAGCGGTGGCTATAATGTGCAGATGTTCTCGGAACTGATGCAAGGTGCCCTGCGTGCCGATATGATGCAGGGCATTCAGCAGGGTGTCGGTGACTATCTGGAGACGTTTGTGGAAAAGGGTATGCCGGCTTCCGTCATAAGCAAGGTCACCAACGCCATGGCACAGAACATGCCTCATATAGAGGCGCCGGCCGTGGAGATTGTTACCTATAAACCCGAGTATTCGTGGAACTATGAATTGGGCACTCACCTCAACTTCCTGCACAACACGCTGCAGGCCGACGCTGCCATCTTCTATCTGCACACTCGCGACCAGCAGATAGCGCGTTTTGCCACTTCTGGTATGGGCCGTCAGATGGTCTATGCTGGTAAGAGCGAGAGCTACGGAGCAGAACTTGCGTTGCGCTATATGCCCAATCGCCACTTGTCGATTTCAGGCACTTACGGCTATACACATGCCAAGTTCACTGACTACGACGGTGGAAACGGCGTTGATTATTCCGGTCACTACATCCCCTATGTGCCTCAGCATACGGTCCATGTCGACGCTGCATATACGTGGTTCCCTTGTAGTCGTTGGGCTAAGGGCGTGACTATAGGGGCCAACTATAGTGGAGCTGGACGTATATACTGGACCGAAGCCAACACGCTTAGCCAGTCCTTTTATTCTTTGCTGGGAGCTCGTCTGGCGGTAGAGACAAATCACCGACTGACCTTCTCTGTCTGGGCAAAGAATCTCACCGATACCCGTTATAACACTTTCTACTTTGAAAGTGCAAACCGTGGTTTCGAGCAGCATGGCAAACCTTTACAGGTGGGTGTCGATGTAAGGGTGAACCTATAGGTTAGTTCATGCTACATAACTCATAATGTAGAATGCATAATGCAGAATTAGCCGTCTACGTTACATCATGTTTCGTAGTTGCAATTGTGCAGGACAATGCCTCTCCTCCTCTTTTGGTGGAGAGGTTTTTTAGTCCTCGAAGTCGTAGTGGTCGAGTTTCTTGCCACACTTCGAACAGAACACCTCGTGGCGATAGATGACGTTACCGCAGTCGTTGCAATGATAGGTATGCTGCTCCTTTTTGTTGGGTGTGGGGTTCTGCTTGTTGTTTTCCATTTTTCTGAATTTAAGTTTTTTGTTTTGGGATTTGAGGTCGGCTGATGGCTTAGTGAAGTTAAAGGTTTCTTTCTGTTTTTCTTTCCAATGTTTATACCTCCCTTATCGCTAGGTCAACTTGCAATCTGCCACCTGCATTCTGTTCCTTTTTCGGTACGAAATTACAAAAAAAAGATGTAACATGGAAATGAAAGTACGAAAAAATGTGCTAATAGCCTTTCATTGCAGAATTTTGCTTATCTTTGCAGTCGATTTTCAAAAACTTACATAAGAAAATGGAACAGACAGCCATCTTGCTT
Organism: Bacteroidales bacterium; assembly: GCA_018064685.1. Classification (GTDB taxonomy): domain Bacteria; phylum Bacteroidota; class Bacteroidia; order Bacteroidales; family Bacteroidaceae; genus Physcousia. The sequence goes on from JAGHUS010000138.1 coordinate 26,761, forward strand.
CTGCATTGCCCCGACAAGCAGGGTATCATCACCGAGATTACCAAATTCATCACCGATAACAAAGGAAACATCGTTTATCTTGACCAATATGTTGATAAGGTAGATGGTATGTTCTTTATGCGCATAGAGTGGGAATTGAAGGAGTTCCTCATTCCCAACGACAAGATCAGCGAGTATATCACCACGCTCTATGGTCAGCGCTATGAACTGCATTTCAATCTCTACTTCAACTCAGTGAAGCCTCGTATGGCTTTGTTCGTCAGCAAGATGAGTCATTGTCTTTACGATCTTTTGGCTCGCTATAAGGCAGGAGAACTTAATATTGACATACCCTGTATCGTCAGCAATCATGAAGACCTCCGCTACGTGGCCGAGCAGTTCGGCATTCCCTACTACGTGTGGAGCATCAAGAAGGATTGGAGCAACAAGGCTGAGGTTGAGGCTGCAGAGATGGAACTTCTGCGCAAGGAGCGTGTCACCTTCATCGTCCTGGCCCGCTACATGCAGATTATCAGCGAGGAGATGATCAAGTCGTTCCCCAACCGCATCATTAATATTCATCATTCCTTCCTGCCCGCCTTCATTGGTGCCAAACCTTATCATCAAGCCTACGAGCGTGGCGTGAAAATCATCGGTGCTACCAGTCACTATGTCACAACAGAGTTGGATGCTGGGCCTATCATCGAGCAGGATGTGGTTCGCATTACTCATAAGGATACACCCGAGAGCCTGGTTCTCAAGGGTAAGGACTTGGAGAAGATTGTTCTCTCGCGTGCTGTAAAGAAGCACGTCGAACGTAAGATCCTTACCTACAAGAACAAGACCATCATCTTCAGCTAGGACAAATGATATTGGATGGTAGTTGCATCGCATTCGATGGCTACCGATGTACTCAATCATTTAAAAAAAGGGGACAAGTCATATTTGTGCAGAGTATAATGTACTCAAAGGTGCACAAATGACTTGTCCTCTTGTGTTGTTAGCGCTCGATGGTCTGCACTACGGGTGCTTCACTGCTGCCACCCACCATCAGCTGGTACTGGCCAGGCATGATGCGCATACTGTTGCTGCTGGCATCCCACCACTCGAACTTATCACTGCCGAAGGGTATTGTGATTTGCTGGCTCTCTCCAGCCTTGACACTGACACGCTGGTAGGCACGGAGTGTCTTGATGGGACCACCTTCGTCATTCATGCGGCGCAGATAAATCTGTACGACTTCTTCACCATCGCACTGACCTTGATTGGTGAGTGTTAGGGTGACGGTGTTGTTGGCATACTGGATGTTAGAGTAGGCGAACTGAGTGTAGGAGAGACCGAAACCAAAGGGGAAGAGAGGCTTCTCGTGCATGAAGCGATAGGTACGGCCTTGCATGCGATAATCCTCATAGTCGGGCAACTGGCTGGTGCTGCTGTAGAAAGTCACGGGCAATTTGCCTGAAGGATTGACATCGCCAAACAGTACGTCTGCCAGTGCGTTTCCGCCCTCCTCGCCACCATACCATGCTTGTACAATGGCATCGCAGTATTCTGTTTCGGGCTTTAGGGCCATTGCCGAGCCGGAACAGTTGACATAAACGATATGCTTGCCTTGCTGATGCATGGCCTTGAGCAGGCGGCGTTGTGCCTCGGGCAGTTCGATGCTGGTGCGGTCTCCACCACGGAAGCCGTCGAAGTTAACTCGCATCTCTTCGCCTTCCAAACGGGGTGAGATGCCACCCACGAAGATGATGATGTCAGCCTCGCTAGCTTTAGCTAGCAATTCCTCATCGCTTACACGTTGTGCAGCCACCTCATTTGCACGTGTAGTGCGTGCTGCGGGATTGGCGTTGGTATTGACCGAATCTGTACCATTAGCCCCAAAGGGGTTGGCGTTGAGGTTGATGTTGTCACGCTGTCGGCGGCGGTTGGACTGATTGGTGGGTGCGTCGACGTAGCGGCATCCATCAGCAAAGGTCACGTCTGGGTTCTTGGCTTTTATACCTTCGAGGATGGTGACGGCATAGAGAGGAAAGCCGTTGTAGTTGCCTAGCAGCATGGTGCTGTTGTTGGCATTGGGGCCCATAACAAGTATCTTCTTGCCATTCTTCTTCAGAGGCAATATGTTGTTCTTGTTTTGCAGCAGCACAATGCTCTTTTGAGCCATTTTGCGTGAGAGTGCACGATGTTCGTCGCTGCAGATGGTTGAGGCAGGAATCTTTGTCCAAGGCACAAGGCTGTCATCGTCAAAGTCGCCCAATTTAAAGCGGGCGATGAGCAGTCGTCGAAGGCTCTCGTCAATCTCCTTTTCGGTGACAAAGCCCTTCTTGATGGCTTCGGGTAGCGAATTAAAGTCGCTTCCACACTCTACGTCAGTTCCAGCTCTAACAGCCATTCCCGCAGCCTCGCTCTTCGTGTCAACAACCTCGTGATACCCCTTCTTCCAAAAGTCAGAGATAGCCCAACAGTCACTTGTTACGAGTCCGTCGAAGCCCAGCTCGTTGCGCAGTATCTGTTTCAGATACCGGTTGTTGCCACAACATGGTTCGCCATCGATGCGCTGATAGGCACACATCACTTCCTCGACATTTCCCTCTTGTATGAGTGCCTTGAATGCGGGTAGGTAGGTCTCCCAAAGATCACGAAGTGGGAGGTCGGTGACGTTAAACTGATGGCGGTTCCATTCGGGACCAGAGTGCACGGCAAAGTGTTTGGCACAAGCCAACGTCTTGCGATAGGGTGATGAGTCGGGACCTTGCAATCCTTGCACCACGGCTACACCCATACGGGCTGTAAGGTAGGGATCCTCACCGTAAGTTTCTTGTCCGCGTCCCCAGCGTGGGTCGCGGAAGATGTTGACGTTGGGAGTCCAGAACGATAGTCCTGCATATTGGCGCATGCGATCTTCTCCCTTTGCCTGTTGTGTCTTAGCACGTGCCTCGTCGCTGACGGCGGTGTATACGTCCTTGAGCAATGCATCGTCAAAGCTGGCAGCCATGGCCATGGTGATGGGGAAAACTGTAGCCTTGCCATTACGTCCCACGCCATGCAAAGCTTCATTCCACCATTCAAACTGTGGCACGCCCAAGCGTTTGATGGCTTTGGAGCGATGCATCATAAGTGACACCTTCTCGTCGAGTGTTAGTCGGCCAAGCAAGTCGTCGGCACGCTGCTGGGCAGAGAGGGTAGCATCCTGAAAGGGGTACTTGGCCGTCTGTGTCACCTCGGTGGCTGCCGTGACGGCATCGATGGGGCGTGCTGCATTAGCAGATAGGTTGAGGCATGCAACTATGGGGAGGGCATACAATGTATGCGTGAGTTGCTTTTGAAATCTTTTTTTCATATAAATAAGGTTTGCTAAAGTTTTGGTTTTCTATAATAACGGAACCAGCCTCCTCTGCACAAAGGTAGAGGAGGCATTATGATTTTATTGTATGTCAATATTGGTCACTTCTTCAATCTGGTCAACGTGATTCATAGGCACGTCAAATACGCGCGACTCTTGTCCGGCCTGGAAGATGACAACCTTGCATATACCAGCTCTCTGCTCGATGGGTTCTTCGCTGGGGTAGTAGTGCAGAAAGACCCGATATTTTCCTTTGGGCGGATTGGTCCAATAGATGTTCTCTGCAGAGTGCTGACCGCCAATCTTGTTGTCGGTGTCGAGCTGTCCACCAGAGGCACTTTCTGGCTGGCGGAAGAAGATCTCGTTTCCGCTTGGCTCCACCACATGCAAGTCAATGTCACCAGGGAAATCCCACAGCAAGGTCACCTTAAGGTCGCCCGTGTTGCCCACTTCTTCGGCTTGTTCAATGACTTCCTCGTCCTCTTGTTCCTCAATGTTCTGCCCGCTGTTCTGTCTGTTCACACTGTCTATTGGCAGTTCATTGCCCCCGTCAGCTTCGGGCTGATGCGAACAAGAGTGGCACTGGTTGAGCAGTAACAAGATGACGAGTGTGGGGAAGACGAGCCCAAGGAATATTCTTAAGAATTTCATATTGTTTACTTCTTTGTTTGCTTAGTCATTAATCTGTAATTATCTCTTTTCTCTTCAGAAAAGGGCAATTCTTCGTCTTTCTCTTAAATAATTCTTCTCAATTCTTTCTTAATTCCTAATACACTTATGGCAATTGCTCGGGCTTGGGAGCACGGTAATTGTCGATGGGAATATGGAATTTCATAAGTTGATCGAGTTGGAATCGTGGTGCGGTGATGTCGGCAGGAATGGGGCGCTGCGAGAACTGCTGGAAATAGAGGATGCAAGCATCGTGCCACCACCATGCGTCGCGTGCCTGACGTTGGAAACGCCACAGCATGCTCTCATAGCGCTCACTGTCTACATAGGGCTTCATCTGCTGCCATACCTCAACGAACTGCTCAGCTTCGCGAGCTCCCGTCTCGTACTTGTAGCAGAGGTTCTGCCAGAGTGTGAGGCCATCCTGCATGAGGTAATCCCAAGAGGCGTGATGGAACCAGAGGATGAGATTCTCGGGACAAGTGTTGATGTTGTCGTAGAGCGAACGGAGAGGCTCGGGATATTGCTGGGTGTTGCGCGAGCCTTTGCTGGTGCGGTCAAAGCCAATTCCAAGCGAGTCGGCGCGATGATAGTAGCGTGGGAGCCAGTCCTCGCGACTGCCACGTGGAGCATACCAAGGTTCGGGACCGTAGTGGTGACCGCCTGCAAAAATGTGGTGCAGACCGAGGGGCATCATGTAGCTGACTACCGTCTCGCGGCTGTGCATGAGCAATGCTGTCATAGGGTCGACGAACTGTGGGTCGGCAGTGAAGGTCTGCATGAGGAACTCGCGTGCAATCTCTTCGGATGTGAGCTGTTCGTTCCATGCCAGACGTCCGAAAGCATACCAGTTGGCCTGTGCCAAATCATTGCCACACCAGTTGATGTCGTCGCCGATGTTAGCTACGCCAGCAATGAGGCGCATGTCATTCTTGTCGTTTGCCATATCGCTTGCTGCGGGAATCTGCAGTGTGTGGAAGAATTCCTTCCACATAGGAGCCAGATAACAAGTGTGGATGCTATGACCAGTATATTCCTGTGTGATCTGGAACTCTGGCATCATACGTGTATGCTTCATGCTGAAAAGCAATGGGCTGACAGCCTCGCGTGGCTGGAAGTCGATGGGGCCGTTTTTGATTTGGATGGTGACGTTGTCGCGGAACTTTCCGTCGAGAGGCATAAATTCCTCATAAGCTTGGTTGGCACGATCCTTGCTGCCGGGAGCATAGACAAAGGCACGCCACATGACGATACCCTTGTGAGGGGCCAAGGCGTCGGCCAGCATGTTGGCACCATCCACGTGTGTGCGTCCATAGTCCATTGGGCCAGGTTCACCCTCGCTGTTTGCCTTGACGAGGAATCCTCCGAAATCGGGTATGAGCTGATAGATGGAGTCTACTTTATTCTTCCACCACTTGATGACCTCTGGGTTGAGAGGGTCGGCAGTGTCGAGTCCGCCCAGTCCGTGTGGCGAGCCGAAGTTGACCGCCAGATAGACACGCATGCCATACGGACGCAGGATGTCGGCAATAGAGGCCGCCTTGCCAATCATGTCGGCAGAGAGCATCAGGGGTTTGGCATTGACGTTGTTCAGCACCGTAGCGTTAATGCCGACAGATGCGTTGGCGCGAGCATATTGCTCTATGCGTGCTTGCAGGGCTGTATCGTTCCATTTAGCCTGCTTGCCGCTCTTGGCTTTGACGGGGATGGCATCCCATTTCCAAAGGCTTGCCCCTGCGTATCCACGCTCGACAGTGCCATTGGGGTTGTCCCAGTGGTTGAGGATGCGCACATCGTTTTGGGGCGACTCACTGATAGGGTTGTTGGGAGTGAGTCGAGAGAGCTGGCCCGTTTGCTGAAGGCGCAGCAAGGTGTAGGAAGCATAGAGCATACCAGCATCGGAAGGCGATGCGAGGGTGATGCCCTGTGCGGTACGTGTCAGGGTGAAGGACTCTGGTTTGTCCCCGCCGTGCGCTGTGCGCTGCAAGGTGATGGTCTCATTGCCAGTCCAGTTGCTGTTCAACTCGTTCATGGCTATGCGAAGGGTAGGAGAGCTCTTCAGTCCCTTGCTCAGTATAACCTGAGCCGTGTTGCTGCCTTTGTATCTCAGCCAAAGGTCTGAGCCGTTTTCAGCCCACATAGTGCTAGGCAACATGAGAAGTGCCAATGTCCATAATATGAATGTACGAAAGTTATGTTTTGCCATAATTATTCTGTTTTGTGTTAAATTTGTCACAATAAGTTTTGGTTTTGGGTATTTGTCAGTCTGCTCTGAGATAGAACCCTTATATGTTTTTAAATTTTAGAATACGTATAGACGTAGCAGGATAGACACAGCTATCTGCAGGCAGACAGCGATGGGAACGCACACTAGGAAGGCTGTCTTCTGGGTTTTGTGATGGCAGAATACCATGGCACACAAGGCACCAAATCCGCCCCAAAGGAAGGCGAGCAACAGGAGTACCGCTTCAGGTACGCGCCCTCGTTGGCATGCTGCCTGATGTTTATCCCATGCATATATCATGAAGGCTACAATGCTCATGACGTATATGAAAAACAGGTCGATAAGATACATATGTCTTTATTATTTGAGTTTATGAGGTTGTATGTTTTTGTACCCGTCATCAAAAACATTATCCATAGATAAGCGTGTATAGGTCGGGTGCTCCCATGCAGAATAGTAACCAAAGCAGGCCGCATACCAGTGCAAGTATGATGAAGAACAGTACGATGAGTCCTGCGGGTGTGCCACCGGTATCTTCCTCGGGTGTATTTTCTTGCAGCAGATATTCGTTTTCCTCTTCTTCTATTATGAGGGGGAATGGGTCGCAAGGACGCTCGTTGCCCTCGATATGTACGTTGATGGGAATGCCTGCGTCGAAGGTGTCGCGATCAAAGAACACGTTGCCGTTCTCGTCGAGTTGTACACGCTGCACGGGCTTGCCTTCCTGGGCAAACTCCATACTGCTGCATGATAGTGGATTACCTTCGTAATCGCGCACCATGACCTTTATGTTGTCATTGTCGGGCACCACAAATACGTACTCGAACTTCTGATGGTTGAGTGTGTACTCCTCTGCTGCATCTGTGCCGCCATGGTCTGTTACCTTCATGGTGGCTCCACTCATCATCTCGGGCAGTGACACCATACCGTCTGCATCAGTGTGATACTCTGTGGCATTACCCTGGTATTCCACCTCGATGGCACGGTCTACTAGAGGCTTTCCCTCCAGGTTGGTGACCAAGATGTGTGGGTAGAACATCTGGGGCTGTTCTGGCTGTTCTAGAGGAGGTACCACCTGTCCTTCAAAGTCAAAAGGTACGATGGTCTCGTCATTGGCTGAGATGACACCCTGCTTTTCCACGTCGCGCATGGTGGCAGTGAAGTCGTTATCAGCATGATAAGCCACGTCAATGAGTGCCTCTCCATTTCCATCCGTCACGCTGCTGTAGTTCTTGCCTCGATAGGCTAGGGTAGCATTCTCGCCTGTCAGAGGTTTACCCTGCTGAGTGGCAACGATGCGGAAGGTATGGTGGCGAGTGACATCGAATGTGTAGGCGCTCACATCTTGCTGGATATCGAGGTTGTGGTCGGTATTGGTGTGGATGTCAGTGAGGATGTAATGCTCGCCAACCTTGAGGTCTTCGAAATGGAAGAATCCGTCAGAGCCCGTCTGCAGAGTCTTGACCTGTTTGTCCAGACGCACGCCAAACTTATAGTTGGGCAATGTCTCGCCGTCGTACACGAAATTTAGCGATACAGGATTCTTCTTGTTCAGCCCACTCACGTCCGGTCCGCCAGTTACTCTGACAGGCTTCTTGAAGGCCCATCCTGTTAGCATGATCTTGATGCCATCACCCTCGTCCATATAATATATGTAGCTGTCGTCGGGTATGGTAAAGAGTGCTTCGGCAGTCTTGGTTCCCACCTTTTGAGCCACTGACTGACGCACGCGCAGCAGCTCTTCTCTGACCATGTTCTGTTTGATGGAACTGGCAGCAATCATCTGTTGCCATGGTCCGGTCTCCGATGTCCATACGTAGAAACCACCTCCAATCTGGCATTTGGCAAAGGGGTTTCCTTCTCCCAAAGCTCCTTGCAGTCTCTTATGAATCTCGGTGAGATCTTGTGGCACGACTTTGTGAAGGTCCTTGACCGATGTGTGCTTTATATCCATATCTCTTCTTTTTTATTTATCTTGTTGACTTGTTGTCTCTTTGACTTGTTATTTGCCTATGGCCTCCTTCTCGATGTCAGGAATCATCGCTGGATTGTCGGTGGCCTCTTTCACATACTGCTCGTATGCCAACTTGAGGTAGGGGATGAACTTCAGGTGTGATACCATGGCTTCGTTTCTGTTCTTATGGTTCTCCATGCTGCGTTGGCATGCATCCTTGTCCGTCTTGTCAAATCCAGCACGCTTCTTATTAAAGCTCCTGACAAATGTCTCGAATTCCTGCTGACAGCCCTCGTACTCGTTCATCAGGTCAACGACCTGCCGGCATTCAACAGATTGTGCGTCAGAGAGTGCCGTGAGCTGTGCCAGTTGGTGCTTGGCGTTGGCGATACTTGCTGCATTGTATTTGCTGTGCAGAGTGGCAAGAGCTGTTTCATAGCATTTCTTGTTTGCCAAGGTTTGCTCCACCTCCTTCTTGAGTTGTTGTATGTTGTCGTCTATCTTATATTTGTCGCACTCTGTCATCATCTCCTGCAGCTTCTCATTGCTCATCGTGCTGAAAGCCTGTTTCAGATAGATGTGTCCTTCCGATGTGAGTGCCTCTTCCACCTTTTGCTGCACAGCCTCCAGGTCTTTTTTCTGTTCTTCCAGTACTGTGGCTGTTTGTGCCAGGTTTCCCAGCTCGCGCTTTATGTTCTCATTCTTCAGCTGCCAAGCCTGCAGTTCCGATGTCACTTTCTCCAGCGAGTCCTTCAGTGGCTTTATCTTCTCCTCCACCTCCTTTTTCAGCTTCTCGTTCTTCTCAACCAATTTCTGCAGTTCCTTCTCCTTGCCTATGAGCCCCTTCTCCAGTGCCTTGCGTTGTTTCTCGGCATCTAGCATGGTCAGCGAGTCAGCCTCAATGCTAGCTTGCAATCTCTTGTTTTCACGCAGTGCCTTCTCCAAGTCCGATACATTCACGCTGATGGTGTCCTGTGCACTGGCATAGGCCGAGAACGAGAGCAGAATATATAATATAATAAGGTATCTCTTCATCTTCGTTGTCATTTGGTATCGACGCTCATTATCTCATCCTCGATGTTACTTCCGCTTGTGGGGGCGGCCAAAACGCTATTCTTGTATTGCGTAAAGCGGTCGCGCAGGAAGGGAATTCTATTGATGCCTTGCTCTATCAGCTTGTCATTGAAGGAGTCCTTTTGGGGTGTAAAGAGAGTGCTGATTTTCTCTTTTGCCGCCTTCTGTTCTGCCTCTCCTGCTCCTTGCATGCCTTTTCTTAGCTCGCGAATCTGACCGATGATGTCTTGAAACAGTTTTACGCTGGCCATATATCTTGACAGCAGTTTGCGCATAGAGTCGCACTCCTTGCTTTGTCCCTCATTCAGCATATACTGTGCTTTCTTGAGGTCGTCTTTCTTTACGTTTACCATGCTCTCCAGCGCCGTCATTATCTCGTTGTTCAAGCTATGGTCAAAGCCGTCCTCCAGTTCCTTCAGTGCCTTTTGATAGATATTCCACCCATTGGCGTAGTAATCAAATCGGCTCTGAAAGTCGGTATAGCCCTCCATCTGCTTATAGTCTTTCAGGCAGGTTTCTATGTCTTTTATTTCGCTTTCCGTGGTTTCACTATAGAGTTTCCCCAGCACCTTTCTGGCCTCTTCAAAACGCTGTGCCACCTGGTCGGCACTATAGGTCGAACTATACACATTCACTTCCGACACCAGACCTTCCACCGTTCCCCTCGACTCTTTCTGCTGGTCTTGGTATTTGTTATACAAGACAATAGCCTCCGATCTGAGCTTTTTCTGCCCATCGATAGAGTCCTTCAGCAGCTTTATGCTGTTCTTGTCCAGTTCTTTGGTCCTTTCTTCAATCTCCTTCTGAATCAATATGATAGAGTCATTCAGCCTCTTCTCGCTCTGCTTGGTCATGTCGAGTTTCTTCTCGGCATCATCCTTTCGCTTTGCCCATTCTTTCTGCTTCTCCTCCAATGCCAGTTTCTGGTTGATGGCATTTGTCAGTTCGCTCTGTGCAGAAGCAGAGGCAAGTGCAAGACAGAGGAATGGAATGGTGATGATAAGTCTTCTCATATTGTTCTTGCTAATTACAGCCCGAGTGCTTGCTCGACCTCGTTTTCAAACTGAGCCTCAAATCGTCTTAGCTCCTTCTTCTTCTCGCTGTTATTACTTTCCCTCTCGTACTTTGATATGGCAGAGCTCAGCAATCGTTTGTTGTCGTAGTTACGCTCTTTATTCTGGTAGTGCGACTTGATGCTGTTGGCCAGTTTGTTGTAGAAGTCCACCTTTGCTGTGGCCAGCTTGCTCTCGAAACTGTTCAGTCCCTGTTTGATGCTGCTTATGTGGCTCAGGTACGTCTTGTAGTTACTGTTGGCCAGCATCTCGTTTCTGGCCTTTATCTTCTTGGTGTGATGAGCACTGAAGTTATTCCACGACGTACCGTTGAAGCCAGTACTCAATGCGCATTTGTCCTTCGAAAGCGACAGTGCAGAGCAGTAAGTGGCATATACCGACTCAATGCTTGTCAGGTTGGGGTCGTTGCCGATCGCAGCATGGCTAGCGCGTATGGTGTTCTTGGCCTCGTTATATTTTCTCACCACACTCTCTTGGCAGTCAGCTTTGTCCCATTCCTCGAAGATCTTCTTATGCACTATCTCCAGGGCAGTCTGGCTGTTTTGCAGAGCCAGAATGTTGGTGGCCTCCACTTCGTATTCATCCTGCAGCTGCTTTACCAGATTGCATTGCTTGGCGTAGTTGGCTTCGTCCCAGTCACCCAGCTCGTCCCACGATCTGGCTATCTGCTGTCGGTATTCCTCATAGCTGGCATCGGCATTAGCCTTGATGCTGGCGCTACCTCCACCATCTATCAGCAGGAAGGCTCCTACAACAACGCCAAGCACGACAAGGAATATCAGTATAAGTTTTAACGATTTCATAAGCTGTTATTAATCGAATTCCGGGTTTGCTGAATGGTCTGTTTGATTGTTTCTCTGTTGCGTATTATGCTGTCCCTGTTGCTGGTTGCTGCCTTGTGTAGCTCGCTGTCCCTGCTGCTGGTTGCTGCCTTGTGTGGCTCGCTGTCCCTGCTGTTGGTTGCTGCCTTGTGCACCCCGCTGCTGCTGGTTGTTGCTTTGTGTGGCTCGCTGATTCTGCTGTTGCGCATTGCGTTGTGCTGCTGCGTTGTCGGCTTGGCTATTGGCATTTGCAGGAGTTGGGGCAGCATTCTCGTTAGTAGCTCCCCGTGTGCCATTCTCTACGATGTTCTCCACGTCACGCAGTTCCTTGAACGACTTTATTCTGTGGCTTGCCACATACTTCTGGCGCATGGTCAGAGCCTCGTTTGATGGTTTGGGAGTCATCCCTACACCAAAGATTCTCTGCACAGCCTCCAGGTGAGTGCCCCAGATGTGCAGATTTTCGGGCGAGTCGTTGGCAATCTTCTTCATCTCCGTCATGTCGCCTGCTTTCACTGCGTCGACTACACGCTTGTAGCCTTCTAGTCGTAAAGCCAGTTTCTGTCCGTCTTTCAGACTGTCCACGTCTGGCTTGAGCGAGTCGTTGGCTACATACAAGGCGTAGAGGCTATCCACCTCGGCAAACTGTATGTCGGCGTTCTTGTCCAAAATCACCATGGCTGTATCAACAAAGGCTTGCCTCTGTTCCTTCGTCATCATCTGTGGCATCTCGGGTGCCTTCACGCTGTTCTGTATGCTGTCCCCCTCAGCATTGCCCGTTTGTGCGATGGAGGGTTCGTTGCCGCCTGTAAAGTACAGTACGGCGCCGATAATCAATCCTACAACGAGCAGTCCGGCTGTGGATGCGATGGCAATCTTCAGCCATCCCATTCCCTTCGATGTAGGCTTTAAGGCCGACAGACGTAATGCCATGTTCTCTCTCAGAGGCAAGGCGCTGGGGTACTCGTATGCCTTTCCGTCGATGTTGACATTGAGCGTGACTTGTTGTCCCACCCAGTCGCGAGGTATGTTGATGATGCCTTGCTGACCGCCTTGTTGGGTGAACCGCACAATCTGCACCAGTCTTCTGCTAGGCATCTTGATGTTGGTGAATGTGCTTTCGCAGAAGCTTATCCTTCTGCCCCCCAGGTCGTTGATGAATGTGAGTGGACATACCGTGGCGTGGGCGGCAGTATTGCTGCCTGTTGCCATTGCCACCTTCTTTATGCTGACGTCCACGCGCATGGCCTTCTTCAGTTCGTCGTATTGCATGCCCGTTATGCTCTGCATGGTGAAACGACCACTCCTGTCGGTCAGCTGCAGCATCTGCACCTTGCCATTGTCCTCGCCTGTCAGGGTGAAAGACAAATCCTGACGCAATGGTATGGGCCGGCCCATGAGCGAGAGTTGCAGCTGTGCTACTGATGACACAGCTTCGGCGGGCTGCATATTCAGATAGTAATTGCGCGTTGCAGGCAAGGCATTCAACATCACGTCGATGCGTTCGGTGATGGGGTCGAAGGCTACGCCATTGACGAAGTTGCCATTGCGAAGGTCACTGATGGTAAAATCTACGTTCTGGTTGTCGTAGAACTGAGGATTGGCCTGTGTGTGGAAATGCAGTGGTGTATTGACATCAGTCACTGTACATTTGAACTGACCATTGACAAACAATGCGTAGTTGGCTGGACGCGGAGTTATGATGTTGAGCGGCGTATAGGGGGTGTTGTCCACCTTCTCGGCAATGACAATCTCGCTGTACTGTGCAAATTCAGGGTATTGCACATCGCGGAAGAAATCCATCGTCTGCAGCTCATTCAGCATACAGTAGGCAATGCCCGTTCCCGTCATGGGGCGGCAGGCCGAGGGATGCTCCACCAAGGGGAAGCGTTTTGCCACCTCGTCCAACGACGTGTGGTCCAGTCGCTCTGCATTATATTCGTATGTCTCGGTTGCAGAGTCCTTCAGTGTCATGCAGCGCTTCAGGAACTCATCCTTCAGTGCCAGCAGCACGTCGTAGGGTGTCTTGCCGTCGGCAAAGCCATAACCATTGGGTACTGACATGGCAATCTTGAGCGACACACCGTTGCGCAAGGCTTCGTGGCTTCTCACGTTGTTCTTCACGATGGTGTAGACAACCTTGTTCTGCTCGATTCTCACCACGAAGAAATAGGAATTGTCGGCAAAGCCAGTATAGTCATCCTGCTTCACGCTGAAGTTGGGGCTTCCAAACCACACTACGGGTTGGTATCCGCTGTGGGCATCGGGATTGCCGTGAGCCTCTATTGATATATATCTTTCCATGTGACTTTTTAAAATTAAGAATTAAGAAAGAAGAATTAAGAATACACTCTCTCTCTTCCAGTCCCCCCAATGAGGGGATTAGCCTTTCTAATTCACAGCATTCTTGAACTTGCCCCACCATGTCATGTTCTTGATGGCATGTGTCGAGTTTTGTATGGCGTTAGCCAGCATGTCGGCATCGGTGGAGTTGTATTTGAATATCTTGCCGGGGTAGAAATCTCCCAGACTGAAGGTGAACAGTTCTGGATGGAACTTGGTGGGAGTGTTGATGTTATACCTCTCGCACAGCATCTTCAGGGGGCCCAGGATGTTACCCTCGTACTGTGCCTTGAAGATGCTCAGTGCAGCATCCATGCGCATGTGTGCGGGTTTGGCCAGACGGTCGCTCTTGGTCATGATGAAGTGTATGCCATCCACCTTCTTCATTATCTCTTTGTTCTCTTCTAGCGAGAAGAGGTCGACAAGTTTCTGCAGCACGATGCGCTGGTTGGCCGTGGCATACTGGTATTCGTATTTGGGTTCTCCGGTTTCGCCATCATAGCCCACTAGAATCTTGCGGTTGAGCGAAACCCTGTCGGCCGTAGGATCGATGACGATGAAGAACAGCTTGCGGTTCGGTCCCTTCAGCAGTTCGGTGGCACCGGCACCCATGTCCTCGAACGAAAATTCGTGGTTCGGGTTGTTCACAATCTGGAAGGCAAACTCCTCGCCCGACATCTCCACGAGGTTTACGTGGTGAGCCTGCTCGGTGTCGCCCGGCGTGTGTATGCTGGCCTCGAGTGTGGTGACGAAGTTGCCCGGTGTGGCGGGGATGGTGAATCCTGCCTGGGTGTACTGCATCAGGGTGCTTCCGTAGTCACCACCAGCCGAAGCCAGGTTGATGTGTATGTTCGATGCGCATGACAGTCCCATCAGTACGCAGGTCTTGCCCGTCGAGGGGATGCCCCAGAAGAATACATCGGTGCAGCCCTCCTTGCACACAGCCTTCGAACTCTCTATGTTCTGCTGCACGTTGGGCAGACACTGCTTTATCTTGTCCATCTGTCGCAGTGTGTCCAGTATCTGGGGTGTCAGTACATTGGCTGCAAAAAGCTCGCTTTCGCTGAAGAGTCCTGTGCTGATATAGTCCAGGATGGTATCCTTCTCATACTTCTCGCCGTTGCGCTTCATGTTCTCCAACTCGTTCTGCTTCATGGACATCATCATGGCCTGAGCCTGGAACAGGAAGGGCGACTGCGGATGGTTCTTTACATAGTTGGTTATTTCTACAAGATTAGACGAACTCTTCACCATGCTCCACTCGTTCAGAGCCATCATGATGTTCTGTGCCTCCATGGCATGCATGCTGCCGGAGAATTGTGCTACGAAGGATTGCAGTTCCTGTGCATTCTCCTTGTTGGTGCAGTTCCACACAGCCTCCTCAATCTCCTGTCGGTGTGTGGTGTGCGGATACTTCTGCAGGTGTGCCAGCAGCGATTGTGCCGAGAACACATCCACCATGTTCCAGTCGCCCTGCTCTATGCTGGCCTGCTGTGCGCTCAGCTCAGCCTCCACCTGGTTTTGCAGGGTGCGGGCCTCGTCCACATGGTTGCCCGTGGGGCGCTCGCTTTCCCATCGGCTGATGTAGGCTTTGATCTTTGTCAGCAAGGCTTCTGTCTTTACGGCACTGCTGGCAGCAATCTCGTTCCATTCGCTCTGCTCCTGGGCGTTAGGCATGTTGTGCTGATATTGCTCTATGTAGGCTCTTCTCTCAGCCGACAGTTTGGGCATGTCGGCCAGAGTGACGTCTTTCGATTGTATGTAGCTCATCAGCGTGTTGATGTTTATCGAGTTGCACTTGTCGATGAGCGTCTTTCTCTGTAGTTCTGTCAGTGGCATATTTTTTTTGATTTTTTTTGGGGGGGGGAGTTAAAGGAGTAAAAGACGATAAGCTTTTTTCTGATTAGGAATCAAAAACTAATTCTTCTCTCTTCTTTCTTAATTCTTAACTATGAGCTATGAACTATGAATTATGAACTGTTACAGCACCCTTCCTCCGTCTTCGTTTATCTCTCTGCCTATCTTTACGGTGCTGGTGCGGTAAGCCACGACATAGTTGAAGAGTATGAGGGTGTGAATGAGCAGCACGATGAGCAGGGCTATGATGCTGAAGCCCTTGGTGTCGGAGAGAGCCTGGCGGAAGGTGTATGTCATCTCCGTCTTGGGTGTGTAGTTGTCCTTCCACGAGCCTTTCATCGTGTATGTATAGGCCTCGTTATGGTCTATCTTAGGCAGGTCTGCCCCGTCCAGCATCTTCTGCAGTTCCTCTGCCACCGATGTACCTAATTCCTCTATCATGCGCGCACGCGAGGGAATTCGCAGCACACTCCAGTTCTTCACGGCATTCTTTATCTCCGAACTCTTAGCCTCGCAGTCGCTCTTGAAGGTCTGGTAGGTTCTGCCCACCAGTTTGTTATGTTGTATCTGCGAGTAGTTGTCAGCATCGTTATGGTTCTCCAGCCAGTGGCGCAGCGCATCGTCCTGCTCTCGTCCCTCGGCCACGCGTATGCCCTCGGCAGTCTTGCTGATGCTCTGCTCGGCGAAGTTCTCGTAGCTGGCGAAGGCACTGTCTATCTGTGCCAGGTCGTTGAATGCACACTGCTTGATGTCATCCTTCTGGCTGTTCACCACAAAGAAGTGTGTGATGCCCGAGAAGAATACCGACAGCACGATGCACACCACATAGATGCCCAGCGTCGTGAATTCCACTATCTTCCATGCACCCAACGAGTTCTCAGCCCCTTTGGCCTTGATCATCATCCATAGCAGGAAGGCAAACACACCGGTTATGATGAGCGAGATGGTGATGTCCATACCTATCTCGCCACCGCTCAGGTAGGATTGTCCGAAGTATGTGAAGAGCAGCAGCAGCACAAAGCCTACTACTGCCACCAGGTTGGCAATGGTTATCTTACCTTGTTTCTTTTGAGAGGACATAGTTTTGATTTTAGAAATTATAAGGAAGTTATATGGAAGTTATATGGAAGTTATGCTTTTGACGCAAGGTCAAAATGCAGAAGTTATATGGAAGTTATGCTTTTGACGCAAGGTCAAAATGCAGAAGTTATTTGGATAAATGTATTAGCCCTCTGATAGGCAAAATGTATCGTCCTTATTACTTCCCGTCGACGAAGGAGTAACTTCTTTATTAGTTCTATATAACTTCTTTGAAACGATATAAGGAGCTAGAGGGGGCCATGCCTTCAGCGGCTATGCAGCTCCTCCCCTCGGGGAGGCGGGGGAGGGGGGCTCTGTCGTCCTCCTTGCCGCCATTACCGCATTCTTAATCTGTAGCATGGGACCTATCTTGCTGCCATTTGGCACAGGCTTGCCCGTCGTCTTCAGTATGCTCAGTATCTGTTCGTTGGTGAGTGCCGGGTTGACACTCTTCATCAGTGCCACGGCACCCGTCACGATGGGAGCCGAGAAGCTGGTGCCCTCGCCGATGTCGAAGTTCTTGTTGGGCATGGCACCGAGGATTCTGACCCCGGGAGCAGAGACGTTGGAGTCGTAGATGCGTCGCTCGGCTATATTGCCGAAGTCGCTGAAGTAGGCCATGCGCAGATTTGTGTCGAGGGCAGCCACACGCACCGTGTTCTTGCCTCTCTTGCTGGCATCCATGCCCGAGTATATGGCCTCGTTTCCGGCTGCCCACACGATGGTGACGTTACGCTCGTCGGCCATGCCGAACACATAGTCCCACACGTCCTCCATGTCCTTGCCCGTCTGCTGTGCGTACTGTATCTGCTGGTCGAGAGGCACGTTCTCCACACCTCTGCCGAAACTCTGCCCGGCCGACACATTTACCACGTCGGCACCCTGATTCACGGCATAGAGAATGCCTTCGAGCAGCGATAGCATGGTGAACTGGTGTCCCACGCTCACAGGCATGAACTTGCACTTGGGCGCTATGCCGCACATGGCAGCCCCGTTGTTGGCATTGCCAATGGCCAGCGAGGCCACCATCGATCCATGCTCGTAGGGGGCGTAGATGCAGCCACCATGTTCGGGGTCGGGATCTATCTTGGGACAATCGTCGGCTACAGCCACGTTCGAGTTGCCGTTCCTCACGCTGTAGGGCTTCACGATGCGGTCGCTGTTCAAGTCGGGGTGATAGAGGTCGAAATACGAGTCTACGATGGCCACCGTCACGTTGGGTGTCCCCATGGTTATGTCCCATGCCTCCTGTGCCTGTATGGGCTTGTAGAACCACGACAGCTCAGCATACTCGAAAATCTTGTCCTTAGGTTGCATGTCCATGGTGAAGACAGCCTCGTCAAACACCTTGAACTTGATGTCGGTGATCTTCTGCGGCAGTTCGTTCTTTATCTGTACGCGCTCGGCTGGTGGCACCTGTATCTGCAGCAGCATGGTTTGTGGGTTGCGGTATGTCACCTTGTATGCATCGGCGGGATACAGCTGCTTGAACTCCTGTTCCCATTTCTGCATCGTAGCCTCGCTGGCAGCACTGTCATTGATGATTACGTTCAGTGCATTGCCCGCCAGTCGCTGGTGTGTGGAGTCGTCCTCGATGATGTCGCGCTCGTCGATGGGTGTGATGCCCTGTCTGGCAGGCATGTCGTCGTCGGGCAGAGGCACGATGGGCTGATCGTCCATCTCGCGCAGTTCGTTGGGCACACGCGTGCCATTACCATTGTCATACGGTCTGTCGTCACATCGTCTGAACAGGCACAGCAGGAACAGCAACAACATCAGCAGTGCCAGAAATACGATGATGCGCCACAGGCATCCGCCGAAGGTCCAAGGGTGCCAGAACGATAGGCGCTGGTGCCCAGCCTTTCTTCCGAAAAATATCTTTTTCATTTTTTGTCGTTTAGTTGTTTAGTCGTTTAGTCGTTTAGGAGAAAGTTACATCCCTCTACTCAACACTCTCAACTCTCATCTCTCATCTCTCAACTCTCATCTCTCAACTCTCATCTCTCAACTCTCTACTACTCTACACTCTACACTCTACACTCTACACTCTACACACTCTACACTCTTATTCCCTCCAGTATCTCTGCCAGTTGTGCGTTGGCCTCGTGGTCGAATTCCGGTACGTCGAGTTTCGACACGAATGAGATGAACATATACTCCACCCACTTGTTGTAGTTGTCCTCGAAGGATGGGAGCAGTGCCTGTGGACTCTCCGACATCGAGTTGAACAGCTCGGTCAGATCCTGCTCGCCGAATGTGGCTGGCAGTTCCTTCTCGATGTAGTTGTATGCCGGCAGGTTGCGGTTCTTGCACAGAGCCTTCACCTTGGCCTTCTCCTCGTTGGTCAGTCGGCTGTAGCCGAAGTCCAGCACGAACTCGTTGATGTGGCTGGCTAGCATGTCGGCCAGCAGACTCTCGTTGGCACTGTGTATGTTCACCACGTTGACATACTCGGCAATGCTGGCCGCCAGTATGTCGCGCAGCATCATGGTGCCCGCCATGTTCACGATGTTGTCGATGAGGCTGCCCATGATGGTGCCGTCAAAACCCTTGTCGCCGGTAAACTCGTTGAGGAACTCCACCGAGCGTATGTGAGCCACCCACTTGTCGAACACCGCATCGGCAATGATGCACGAGTTCAGCTTGCGCTTGTACGACCCCGAGAAGAGCTTCTCCACCATTACGCCCTTGCGCTGCAGGTAGTCCTTGGCCTCCTCGATGCTCTCCAGCGAGTAGGTCTGCATGATGCAGTCCCATCGTTCGTTGTCGTTGCGAGCCATCTCGATGTCGTGTCCAGCCTTCTTGCACGAGTTGCGTATTATCTCGTAGTCCTTGAAGTCATTCACCTTGCCGTTTATCTCGGGGCTTCGCATGATGTCGTGCACCACGCTGAAGCTCTCCGTCTCGGTCATCTGCAGTGCCTGCAGCAAGTGTCCGAAGTAATAGTTGTCGGTGTTGCAGGTGAAGTCCATCTCGCGGAACACGGCACGCGCCTTCTTGATGTTCGACTCCAGCAGTTCGTCCAGGTCGGTCGATACGTAGTAGCCTTGCATCATGTTTCGCAGCTTCTTGCCCGCCTGTGCCAATATGGCGCGGAACTGCTCGTCGCGAGTCACCGTCATCTTGGCTGCAATCTTCGACAGGTTCTCGATGATGTAGAGCGAACCGTCGTTGTCGATCGAGGCACACACATCCCACGACAGCTCGGGGTGGGCAAAGAAGCATTTCACGTGCTCGCTCTGGCAGAAGGTGTTGCGCAGGTTGTCATAATGTTCCTGGGTGATGAGCATGCGCTTCATGAGCGTCTTCTCGTTCTCGTATAGGGTGCTGCCCTTCAGTCCCGAGAACTTGAAGTCGCGCAGCACGTAGCTATTTTGGAAGTGCTCGCCCTCGCGTGTCCAGTTCAGGAATATCTTCGTCTTCTCGTCGTCCAGGTTTCCGTCGGCGTTGAAGCATTCATGATACAGTACCTTCTCGAATCGCTGCTGCCATCGTCCTGCCAGTGCGTTGATGCTGTTAGCAATCTGCTCTTCGTGCGAGCGCATGTCGATGTTGAACTTCGTGCCGATGTAGAACAGGGGCGAGATGCCGCCCGTCAGTTCCAGTGTGCGGCGTCGGTCCTCCATGGTGCGCCCCACGTTGTTCAGAATCCAGTCCTTCAGCAGCAGGGGTATCTCCGACACCTCGTTCTTCTCGCCGTGGTGGCAGTACAGCAGTATGTTTATCAGCTTCGAGTCGTTATACATATTAAATAGGTATGCCACCTTGCCTCTCAGCAACACGTTTATTAGGATCTTATCCTCGCCCATCGTCTCCAGTGCCTGCTTCTTGCGCGAGCGTGCTCCGGGGAAGTCCAGCATGTCGTTGTTCTGCAGCACATCCATCTTAACGTCGCCCTGTGTCAGCATGCGTGTCACGTTGGGGTCGGTGATGTTGTCGAAGCAGTAGCGGTTCATGTTCTGCTGATACTTCTCGCCGATCTTTACTATTATCTCGGCGCAGACGGCGCATATCTCGCTCTTGGTGCACTTCTCCAGTCGCACATAGTCGCTGCCCTCGCGCAGATACACGTCCGAGAAGTACACTGGCTGCTCCAGGAATAGCTCGTTGAGACACTGCACGCTCATCACCGTGTTCTCGTTGATGCCCTCGTGCAGCAGTGCTTGGGGCGGCAGGTACACATACTTGGCGAAGCGGAACTTCTCGAGTGTCGACACCATCTTGTTGAACAGGCGTGTCTGGTACGTGCTGTTGTCCCATAGTATCGAGAAGACGCTGACCCACTCGTTGCTGGGAATGCGGTCGGCCACCAGGGCTATCTTGTCGAAGAACGACTTCTTGTGTATGAAGGCCTGGGCATTGTTGATGTACTTCTCGTAGTATGCCTTGATGTCCAGGATGTCATCGGGCTGCAGGGGCGAGTGTGGGTTCTCGCTGCCGTTCTTGTAGCGCTCGTATATCTCGTCAGCCTTTCGCTCTATCTCCTCCTCGCCCGGTGTGGTGTAGTCGTTGATGTCGTTGTAGTAACCGTCGCTCAGCACTTGTATGACGTCGGCCACCGAGAGGCATCGCATCAGTATGGGGTACTTGTCGCAGTATCGGTCGGGGTCTGTCGAGAAGCTCGAGAAGCGTGTCACCACACCCGTAGCCTCGGTGTTGTCCGTCTTGGGGTTCATCTCCTCGATGAAGTTATACGCCTTGCCGTCGGCTTCCAGAATGAAGGGTTTGCCCTCCTTCTGTAGCAGGCAGTTTATCAGGTACGACTTTCCCACCTGGCTCACGCCGTATGCCGCGATGGCCGGATTGTCCTGCTTTGCCGTCTGCAGTTTGCGCAGCTTGCGACGCTCATCCACCATCTGCAGGAATTTCGCCGCATAGTCCTCCGGCTTGTTCTTCTTTATCCACTGCAGCGACTTGCTGATGTTCTCTATCTGTGTCAGTATTGATTGTAACATTGAGGTTAATTATAATTCATAATTCATAATGCATAATTCATAGTGAGCTCTGTCTTCGGCATCTTCTCAAATTAAGAATTAAGAGAGAAGAAAGAAGAATTAGGCTGGCGCGATGCTCTGTCCAATTCATAATGTATAATGCATAATGCATAATTGGCTGGCGCGAAACTCTGTTTGCGCTTCCTCCTCATCCCGCCTCTAGCGGAACTGGAGTCCTCCCCCTAAAGGGGGAGTTAGAGGGGGTCTTTAATTCCTCATTCCTCATTCCTCATTCCTCATTCCTAATTCCTAACTCCTAATGTATCGACAGTTCAAACTCGCCCTTGTCCAGCCAGTACTTGCCGTCGTCTACCAGCGACTGTGCCACCAGTTCCACACTCCTCTTGGGCAGTGTGTTACCCTCCTGGTCCGTCACCTCCTCGATGGCCAGCTGCTCCTTGCTCTCGTAGAAGTTGCGCGATATGGTGATGCGCAGCGAGTGGCGGTTGCTGTTGTTGTAGATGCCATACATGGGACGAGCCTGGTACATGGCCGAATCCAGCTGACGGCAGCCCAGGAAGGCGGGGAAGACAGAGAGGTCGAACGTGGCCGTCGAACTCTCGGGCGAGAGTGCCGTCTTCGACACCTGCTGTCGGCGCGAGTTATACTCTCCGATGTAGTTGGCCGTCGATTTCATCTTCTTTATCATCTTCGTGAAGTCGATGACCAGTCCGGGCAGTCCCTCGTGCGAAGCCAGATAGCCCACCATGCCACCCACGGCCACGATAGCCTTCTGGTCGTAGAAGTAACCCTGTCCGTCGGCAGTGGGGAACCACGATCCTACGCGGTATTCGTTCAGCCGCACCAGACGGTCGGGAGCCGTAGGCACGTACTTGACGAAGAGTTCGGTGATGGGGTCGAGCGAGGTGGGGCGTCCTGCCAGCACGATGATGTCGCAGTGCTGCGTGTACAGCACCAGAGCCAGCTGTTTCATCAGCGGTTCCATCGTGGCCTTCACTATGTCGGCCACCTCGGTGGGGTTATAGCGCCAGCTCAGTTCCTCGAAGCGGAAGCCGAAGTGGTGCTCGAAGTAGTCGAGCAGATAGTCGGCAGGCTTCAGTTCGGGGAAGAGGTCGTCGAAGGTATACAGTCGCGAGGGTCGGCGCAGACGCAGCAGATCCAGCATCTTCTGTGCTATGGGCACGGATATCTGTGTGTTGAAGTCCGTGCGGCATCTGCGGTCGCGGAAGCTCATCATGGCGCTGTCCTTGCCAAAGAAGTCGTGTATCAGGTTCGAGGCGAAAGCCACCATCTTGGCTCTCCTCTCGTTCTCGTCTATGGTCGAGCATATCTCGTTCACCTTGCTGCGGTAAACGATGTTGTCCAGGCAGGGCAGTGCCTTCAGCTCCTCGTTCGTCATGTCGGTGATGCGGGCTGTCAGTGCCGATGCGATGCTGCCCAGGTCGGCCTGCTGGTGTTCGTTGCCCTCGATGACGATGTTCTGTATCAGGTTGCGCAGGATGTCGTCACCGGCAATGAAGAAGCTGTCCCAGAAGAGTGGGGTAGGGCTCAGCTTCGAGCGTCCCTCGCCCTCGCACTCGTAGGTAGCCACCATTATGTCGGTGGTGCCGGCTCCTATGTCGATGGTTCCGATGGTCAGTGCCTTGCCCTCATAGCCCTCCTCCTTCAGTTCGGGACGAACGTGTCCCTTCAGCTCGAAGAACTTATGAATCTCACCGCTGTAACGCTGTGCTATCTCGGCGTAGAGGTACACCAGCTGGCTGCACGACGCCTCGTCGTATGTCCACACCCTCTTGCCCGGCTCGGCATATTCGTCCGTCACCTTCAGCTGTGCCGACGAGGGTATGATGTCGGCCACCTTCAGTCCCGGTATGCATCGTGTCAGTGCCGTGAAGGCATTCTCGGCAGCCTGGCGCAGCTTCACCTGCTCGCTCAAGGCCATGGCCGTGGGGCATGTGATGATGACGTTGCGTATCGAGCGGTGGCAGTCCACGTTGCCCCACTGGTTGCGGTAGCCGATGCTGTTCACCTGCGTTATGGCGTGGTGGAAAATCTCTATCATTGCGAATGTCATGAGTGCCGAGCGCGAGTAGTGATGCTCTCTCATCTCCAGGTCCAGCAGTTCGAAGCCGCCCTCGCCGCCCGTCATGCCGCTGTTGGCGTCATTCTCGGGCATGATGAAGTTACCCTCGGCGTCGAACATGTCGTTCAGTGTGGGTATCGACACCTCTGTCGACAGGCGCACGTTGAATGGGTCATCCTTCGTCACCAGGTTCTCCCACTGTCCCTCGTAGGGCTTCTCGTCCCACAGGTATCGCTTCGGACTCGAGTAGTTCGTCGTCTTCTCCGACAGTCCCTCTTCCTCCAGCGACCGGTACACCAGGTTGTGAGCCTCCTGGCCCACTCTCACGTAGCTCTTCCACTGGAACATATCCTCGTCGAGCACGATGTCGTTGCCGAAGTCGGCTTTGCGGAACACCACGCGCATGTCGAACGTCTTGTTCTCGTACTGCTTCCATGGGTGTGTCAGGTCGCGCAGCTCCAGCATCTTACCCTTCGTGAACTCACCCTCCTCAAACAGGATGCCGCATGTGCGCGAGTTGCCGATGTCCAGCACCAGGTCCACCATGATGTCGCGGCGTGTGTTGTGGTGCAGCGTCACCTCGGGTGCTCCGCCCGACAGGCGTATGAAGTTCAGGAAGTAAATGTAGTAAGCCTTGTACTTGCGCGACACCTCCTTCTCCAGGTCGATGTCGAAGATGGATGCTATGTAGTCCGAGAAGGCATGGAAGTCGTCGGTCGACGAGAGGAAGTCCATCAGCAGGTCCACCTTGTTGCACATGCCATACTCAGCCTCGTCTCTCTCGTCGGCCGGTATGAATGGGCGCAGTATGTTCAGCTCGTCCTCGCCCATCTGCGTGTCGAAAGCCCATACTAGTCGGTATCTGCGGCTGCCCTTCTTCTCGCCTTCGCCTATATCCTCCATCTTCATGCGGCACCATCCCATGGGCACGTTGGCTGTCACTCCGTCCACCTCTTTCTGGAACATAGGCATGGGCAGCCACTTGCCCAGCAGCAGTTCGAAGGCCGTCACCGGTGTGCGTCCGTCCACGGGACTCTTCAGTCTGTACGACTGCAGCGAGTTGATCGTCATCACCTCCTCGTCGCCGTCCTGGTACGTTGTCAGCAGTGCCGTGCTGTATCCCGGCTCCATCATCATCATTCCCGCCTCGTCCAGTTCCTCGCGGCCGTTGCTGCGTCGCACCAGTGCGCCGTCGGCAGCCACCAGGTCGGTCAGCGGTATGTAGGTGCCGTTCTGGTCGTTGTAATACAGTATGTCGAACAGACGTTCGCCGCCCAGGAAGTCGATGGTCTCGCAGAACGCATATTTCAGCGTCTTGCCGTTGGCCATTATCATCGGCTCGGACGGGTTGAACTCAATCTCTTTGGTGATGAAGTGTATGCCAGAGTTCGCTATCAGATGTTCCATGTGGTATTGAAGTGTTATTTGTTCTTCGTGGTTAAAATTTAATCATCACTAAAAACAAGACTTTAGTCTTAATCTCTGCAAAGATATGAAAAACATTTTGTTCTTGCAACTTCTTTCTCATTTTTCTTTCCTTATAAGTGGTGATTTACTTATGCAACTATCTTATACGACGTTATTTGTGACGTTATTGCTGAACCTATAGAGTCCCCGCAGCGATGAAATCTATCAGTAGGGACAGAATTAGTGGCTAAAGTAGTTCGAAGCGGTAAATCCTGCAACCGAGAAAGTTGAGCTTGTGGAACATGAAACTTTGAGTCCGCTTAATAATTAGGATCTCCCCAAAGGGCCTGATATTTCCCCGATAGGGCTGAGATTTCTTGCCATTAGGCAACTAAAGTTTCCACCTTTGAACAATTGCTTATAAATTGCTTATAATGAACAATGGATAATTAATAATGAGTAATGGGAATTAATGAGGGGTTGGCTGTGATACGCTAAAGGACGCACATTGTTGCTCATTATTAATTACTCATTGTTAATTATTAATTGCCCATTAATT
>JAGHUS010000165.1 GCA_018064685.1 Bacteroidales bacterium
CAACGATCTGTCCAAGTTTGAGGTCTAACAGCCCCCCCAGACCCCCCAACCCCCTAAAGGGGGAGAAAAAGTACACTGCGCAGCTTAATTATGAATTAGAAGACCCCCCAACCCCCTAAAGGGGGAGAAAAGCATTGCGCAGCCTAATTATGAATTAGAAGCCCCCCAACCCCCTAAAGGGGGAGAAAAGCATCGCGCAGCTTAATTATGAATTAGAAGACCCCCCAACCCCCTAAAGGGGGAGAAAAAGTACACTGCGCAGCCTAATTATGAATTGTGCATTATGAATTATGCATTAAAAAGAGTGAATTATGAATAATGAACTGCCTCAAGACCCCTTCATGCTGTATAGCTTCATCAATATGAAGTTGCGCGACCAGTATGAGTCGCTCGATGCTCTTTGCGAGGATATGAACCTGAATCGCGAAGTGCTTGAGACGACACTTGGTTCGCTGGGCTTCGAGTATAGTGCCGAGAACAATAAGTTTTGGTAACCGCATATCTTCTCATTTGCTAAAGGCCATAACAATAACAAGATGAAAAAGATATCATATATTATTATTGCATTTGCTTGTGTGGTGATGCAGGCTTGCAATAAAGACGCAAAGAAAGGTGACGCTGGCGTGGATGAGACGCCAAGCTCCGAGGTCTCGGCCACAGGACATGAACTGGATGTGGTCAACGGACAAAGGGTTCTGGCTCAGGCACGCAGCCTTTGCCAGAGTGGCAGATTGGATGAGGCTCGCGACTCCATCATGTCTTTGCGCACCAACTATCCTTATGCCATTGACGCTCGTCGCCAGGCCATCTTGCTACTCGACAGCGTAGAACTCTTTGCTGCCACCGACAGTCTTGCAACCTTGGAACAAACCCATTCACAGCAATCCGTGCCCAATTATGGTGCTGAGCATGAACGACTTGACATGAAAGTGCAGTTCTTCATGCATAAGTTGCAGAACGACCAGCAAAAGAGGAATGAACGGTAAGTAAATTCGGTTTATCGGTTTATCGGTTATTCGGTTATACGGAAATTTGTATTCTACTCATAACCTCACAAACCATTACCCCATAATCTCACAACCTCACAACCTCAAAACCTCATAACCTCAAAACCTCACAACCTCATAACCTCACAACCTCATAACCTCAAAACCTCATATCCTCATAACCTGTTATGAACACTTACCTCACCGATGCCGAGTTGGCCCAATTCCTAGAGAAGAATCCCATCTTCCACCTTATTGGCGACACTGCCGATGAGCTGCACCTTGAGTGTTATGTGGTGGGAGGCTATGTGCGTGACATCTTCTTGGAGCGACCTTCCAAGGACATCGATGTTGTGGTCGTGGCTCCCGAAGGCACAGGTGTTGCCACCCCTGGCATTGCCGTGGCCAAGGCTTTGGTCAGGAATCTGAAAGCTCTGCATAGTCGTGCCTATCTCAGCGTGTTCAAGAATTTCGGTACGGCACAGGTCAAGGTTATCGACGAGGGCAATAATGTCACCGAGGTGGAGTTTGTAGGGGCTCGACGTGAAAGCTACAGCCATAACTCGCGCAAACCTATTGTCGAAGATGGTACTCTCGACGATGACCTCGATCGTCGCGACCTGACCATCAACGCCCTGGCTATTTGCCTGAATCGTGATAGCTTCGGACAGCTTATCGACCGTTTCGACGGACTCGACGATATGGAGGACGGACTTATCCGCACTCCTCTCGATCCCGACATCACTTTCAGCGACGACCCATTGCGCATGATGCGTGCCATCCGTTTTGCCACGCAGCTCAATTTCCAGATCGACGAAGAGACGTTCGAGGCTTTGGAGCGTAACCGTGAACGTATCAAGATCATCTCGCAGGAACGTGTCATCGACGAACTGAATAAAATAATGAAGGCGCCGCATCCCAGTAAGGGGTGGGTGGAGCTCTCTCGTTGCGGACTGCTGCCTCTCATCTTCCCCGAACTGGCAGCTCTGGAAGGTGTAGATACGGTGAATGGCCGTGCACATAAAGATAACTTCTACCACACCATGGAGGTGCTGGAAAATGTGGTCAGCTCGCAGCTCGCATCGCAAAGTGCTGAGTCGAAAGATGATGACGTACAGCCTGACAAGGATGAAGAGCAGAAAGCGATGGGTGTGCTCTATCTGCGTTGGGCAGCCTTGCTTCACGACATAGGAAAGCCACGCAGCAAACGCTGGGAGAATGGAGTGGGGTGGACATTCCACAACCATAATTTTATTGGCGAGAAGATGATTCCCAACATTTTCCGCAATCTCAAACTGCCTCTCGACGAACGCATGAAGTACGTGCAGAAACTGGTCGGCCTACACATGCGCCCCATCGCCATTGCCGACGAGGAAGTTACCGATAGCGCTGTTCGCCGACTGCTCTTCGAGGCTGGCGAGGATATCGACGACCTCATGACGCTGTGCGAGGCTGACATTACCAGTAAGAACAAGGAGAAGAAGCAACGATTCCTGGATAACTTCAAACTGGTGAGACAGAAACTGAAGGACTTGCAGGAACGTGATAACTACCGTACCTGGACCAATCCCATCACGGGCGAAGAGATAATGCAGACTTTCAACCTGCAGCCTTGCCGCGAAGTAGGACAATTGAAGCAGGCCATCAAAGATGCTATTTGGGAGAGCCGCATCGAGAATACACACGAAGCTGCCTATCAGTTCATGATGGAAGAGGCTGCAAGAATGGGACTTGAAGTAGGGAGTTAGTTGTTTAGTCGTTTAGTCGTTTAGGGGATTAGTCGTTTAGTCGTTTAGGGGATTAGTCGTTTAGTCGTTTAGGGGATTAGTCGTTTAGTCGATTAGGGGATTAGTGGTTTAGTCGTTTAGGAAAACGAGAATAGGTATTATGAATAAGGTTAAAGGATATAGTCTGCTGACAGTAATGCTGTCTTCGTGCATGCTTTTCTTTAGTGCATGCAGTGATAAGTCTGTCGAGGGAGAATGGTGTGAAGAAAAGCCTTTCGACCATGCAGAATACGATAGGTCATACGACATCTATCTCGAACATTTCGATGATGATGAGGAGGATTTGCCTCGTCTGTATGCTGTTTCCGACTCTCTCTTTAAGGCCGGAGAGAAGGCGGGCAATTATGCCGTGCAGATAAACGCATTGGTGATGAAGACTGTTGCCTGTTCCATTAAGCAGGATGCCGACAGCTGCATCATGTTATACCGTGAAGGCATGAAGATTGCCAGACAGAATGGTAACCAGCATCTTTATTTCTCCTTATACAACAACCTTTGTCACGAACTGCTTGAGACGAATGCAGAGGCTGCTATGTGCGAAGCCAGAAATATGCTCGACGAGGCCAATGAACTGGATAATATGGACGGTCGTAAATATTCGCATAGAATTATCGGCGACATCTTCCAGTATCGACACAACAACAGTGCCTCTGCCGTCAAGGAATACGACATGGCCTATGATTTTGCCAAGAAAGCCAAGTCTACGTCCGTCTATATGTTCGATCTTGAGATGGATATGGCCCTTGCTTATGTCAGTAATGGACAGATGGACGATGCTAAAAAGATGCTGGCATTGGGAAGGGAGTCCGAGGAGTTCAGTGACCCCTATTTTCAGACATCCTACAACATCACTCTTCTGTCGATGCTGGAAAAGGAGGACAGTGTGAAGGAGGAGTTCAATGAAATCTATAAGAAGGTCTTCGAAGATGCATCTGCCCGTTCGCGTTTTTACGACGAACAGTTGTTGGACTGGCATGTGCGCTATCTCATTGTCAATGGACAGCTCGACGAGGCAGAGGCTGAGATAGCAAAGATGCAGAGTCCTGATACCCAAAAGAACAGATTGGCAGAGGTGTATTGTGCCAGAGGTGATTATCACAGCGCCTATCTTATAAAGGAGAGGATGTATGATATACGCGACTCTATACGTTATGAGATAAACATGGCCGACATTATCAGTATGGAGACCGAGCTTCATAACATAGAGCTGAAGCGGACCACTGCCGAGGCCATAGCACATCGCCGTTTCACCATCATCGTGGCTGTGGGCATCCTGTTGCTCTTTGTCATTGTCACCTCCATCATCTTTATTCATCGTCAACGCATTGCCACAAAACGTCTGGAGAAGGCCAACAGCGTGAAGTCGCAGTTCCTGCACAGCATGTCGCACGAACTACGCACTCCTCTCAATCATATTTCGGGATTCGCCCAGTTGCTGGACAGCGGTGTGTGCGATGACGATCCCGATGCCCAGCGAGAGTCGGTCCGTGCCATAGTCAATGGTGCCAACACGCTCACACACATGATCGAGAACTCCATGCTGATCATCGATGAGGCTGGCGAACAGAGAATGGTGGAGATGTCGTGTGCCGATGTCGAGAATCTTGTGACAAAAGTCATTGGGCAGGTACATGTTGAGGAAGGCAAGCAGATAGAAATAAAGAAGAACATTAAGTTGCCCGACGCGTTCGTGTTGAAGAGCAGTGACATAATGATAATGCAGGTACTCACAAATGTACTTAATAATGCGGAGAAGTTCACCCAGGAAGGCAGCATCACGCTAGACGTGTATCTCGATTCCGAGACCAAACCCTCGAAGCTGTTCTTTGCGTGTACCGACACGGGTTGTGGTGTGGCTCCAGAACATCGCGAAAAGATCTTCGAGCGTTTCTTCAAGGCCGACGAGTTTGTGCCTGGCATTGGACTCGGACTGTCAGTGTGCCGAGTGATGGCCGACAGGCTCCATGGCTCTATCGTGCTGGATGAAAGTCACAAAGGTACTGGAGCACGCTTCGTGTTCAGTGTTCCGGTGTAGAACCCCCCCGCCCCTGCGTTTTGAGACAAGTCAAAAGCTAGGGGGAGCTGGTTTGTAAAAGACTCCCTAAAAATCTTTTTACACAGATACTTATTAGGTGCTTTTTAGTGAATAGTGAATAATACTTAATCCTTTTAATACTTTTAATACTCAAATTGACAGCACGATGCATGCTTCATCCAACGTATTAAATAATTATCAGTATTAGGTATTATTCACTTTTCACTATTCACTAATTCAACTTTCGCTTGTAATGATCAGATTGATTATCAAGTCGCTTGCGCGAGAAATCTTGGCGGCTGAAGCCGGAAATCTTGTTGCTTTCGCTGGAAATCTCTTTTTAGGAAATATTTCCATAACTAAGATTTCCCCGAAGGGCTGAATATTTCCCCGATAGGGCTAAGATTTCTTGCCGACAGGCAACATGCGAATCTTGTATACTGATACTATAATGCATGCTTCATCCAACGTATTAAATAATTATCAGTATTAGGTATTATTCACTCCTTTCACACGTCTGTGAAAGGTCACTATTCACTAAAAAAAGGGGCTTTTCACAACGAAGGCACGAAGTTTACGGAAGTTTTCTCTCTCTTTTTAGAGATATTCTTCGTAAGCTTCGTGCCTTTTGTGTTGCACTTTTGCCTATAAAAAAACAACTGCTAAAGTGCTAAACTGCTAAACTGCTATAAACACTACTGGAATGTTACTTCACTACGAAGTCCAGGGCTTTGAGGTCCTTGTCGAGTGAAGATGATCCGTAAAGGATCTGGTAACGGCCAGAGCGGGTTGAGAGCTCGTCGATAGAGGGATCGTAGTACTCGAACGACTCACCGTCGAGGGTGATGACAGCCTTGGCAGTCTTGCCTGCAGCAAGCTGTAGTTTCTGGAATCCCTTTAGCGACTTGATGGGGGCATCGGGATAGTCGAGAGCCTTGACGTATACCTGTACAATCTCCTCGCCGTCACGGTTGCCGGTGTTGGTCACGGGTACGGTGATGGTCACCTTGCCGTCCTTCTTCATCGACGATTTCGAGAGCTTGCCCTTGCCATACTGGAAGGTGGTGTACGACATGCCGTAGCCGAATGGGTACATGGCCTCGCCACGGAAGTAACGGTATGTGCGGTTCTCCATGCTGTAGTCGAGGAAGTCGGGCAGGTCGTTGTTGCTGCGATAGAATGTTACGGGCAGCTTGCCTGAAGGATTGTAGTTGCCGAAGATGACGTCGGCCAATGCCTTGGCGCCACCCTGACCGGGATACCAAGCCTGGATGAGGGCGTTGTACTCGTTCTCGACGCTGCCAAAGGCAATGGCCGAACCCGAGCAGTTCACCATCACGACGGGCTTGCCAGTGGCGTGCATAGCCTGCAACAGTCGTTGCTGCACCTTGGGCAGCTCGATGTCCTGCTTGTCGCCACCTTCGCCCTCCATGCGTGCCGAGATACCGCCAATGACGATGATGGCATCAGCCTGACGTGCATCGTTGGCCACCTCGGTGAAGTCTACGAGACGACGCTCGCAGATGTCGCCACGCAACATGGCGAAGTTGCCATTGCCGCGACGATACTCGATGAGGATGTCGTAGGTCTCGCCAGCCTTGACGGGGAAAGACTTATATTCCTGACCGCCACGACCGAATCCGCGACGACCGCCACCAGGCTTGCCCTCTTCAACCACCTCGCCGTTCACTTTCAGTATGAAGCCGTTGTCGGTAGAGAGAGTGTACTTCATCTCGCCGGTAAAGTCAGCCTTGTACTTACCCGTAACGCGGACAGAGAGGTTGTCGGTGCTGATGCCCTGGGCAAAGCCCCAGCCACCAAAGGTAGAGAAGTTCAGTTCCTTGTAGTAACCCGTCACGTCGGGCTTGCCCTCCAGTTCCTTATTGTTCCAGAACTCGACGAAGGCACCCTGTCCGTCGTTGAAGTCTTTCAGGTGTGACACGGTGTTGAACTCGTCGGCCAGTGTGCAGGCTTTATGATAGATGACCTTGGCTCCGGGCACAGCATTCTTGATGCCCTCCAAGAGCGAGTGTTTGTGGTTGTCGGTAGGTGTGCCGCCATAGTTGCCGTTCAGCAGTTCTACGTCGTCGGCATTGGGCCCCACAACGGCAATGGTCTTGATGTCGCTCGACAAGGGCAGTGTGCCGTCGTTCTTCAGCAGAACCATGGTCTCGCGTGCAGCCTGGGTAGCCAGGTCGTTGTTGCTCTCACTGCTGATGACGTCGGGTGTAAGGTTGGCCCAGGGCAGCATCTCGGCAGGGTCGAACATACCCAGTTCGAAGCGTCCCATCAGTGTCTTGCGAAGATGATCGTCAAGGGTAGATTCCTGGATGAGTCCCTTCTCCAAAGCCTCGGTCAGCACCATGAACACTTTGCCGCATTCCAGGTCGGTGCCGTTCAGCACAGCGTCGACAGAGGCCGAGAGCGGACCGTCGTGTGTCTCGTGCTGTCCGCGGTTGTAGAAGTTGTTGATGGCGTCGCAGTCAGTAACCACGATGGCATCGTAGTTCCATTTGCGGCGAAGGATGTCCACCAAGAGACGGTCGCTGGTACAGCAAGGCTTGCCCTCGTAGCGGTTGTATGCACACATCACTTCGCGTACATTAGCCTTCTTGACAAGTGCCTTGAAGGCAGGCAGATAGGTCTCCCAAAGGTCGCGCATCGACACGCTGGCATTGTAGGTGTGGCGAAGAGGCTCCGGACCACTGTGCACGGCATAGTGCTTGGCACAGGCATGTGTCTTGAAGTATTTGTCATCGTTGCCCTGCATGCCCAGTACGGTCTGTACGCCCAGCACGGCATTCATGTAGGGGTCTTCGCCGCACGTCTCTTGGCCACGTCCCCAACGTGGGTCGCGGAAAATGTTGACGTTCGGGCACCAGAACGACAGTTCGGGGTTGCCGGGATAGTAGGTGACGCCCATTGGCACGTTGAAGATGTCGTGGTTAGAGCGGTTCCAGTTGGCGCGAGCCTCGTCCGAAACGGTAGAGAAGACATCGTATACGAGCTTCTCGCTGAAGGCAGCTGCCATGCCGATAGGCTGTGGGTAGACGGTATAGCCACCTTGGCGCACACCGTGGCAAGCCTCGCTCCACCAGTTGTAGGAGGGGATGCCGAGACGGTCTACCGAGATGCTCTTGTTCATCATCAGTCCCACCTTCTCTTCGGAAGTGAGGAGCGAGAGGAGATTCTCAACACGCTCCTCGTTGCTGAGTTGAGGGTTCTGGAAGGGGTATTTGTAATCCTTGGCGGCAGCGGTGCTGAGAGCCACGTCGGTGGTGGCTGCGGCATCGGCATGCTGCACCATGGCCTTGGTCGAGAGAGCGCCGAGCGTGTTGCCGTTGTTGTCGAGCAGTTCCACGCTGCGATACGTCTTGCCAGCGGCTCCGGAAGGCGAGAATGCCACCATCACCTTCACCTCTTCGCCGGGGTTGATGAACGTGCTGGGATAGACGGCCTTGATGCATTCACAACTGGGGATGGTCTTGCCAATCTTTACGGGGCTCTTCGAGATGTTCTTCACGTTGAAGGTGTGGCAGACAGTGCCAAGACGGGCATCGACCTGACCAAAGTCCCACTCGTAGGCATCGAACGACAGTGCACTGATTCGTTGTGCCATGACGGGTGTCACCGCCAGTGCGGCCATGGCCGCTGAAAGGATAATTTTTTTCATGTACTTGTTAAGTTTTGGTTTTAGTTACGTAACATATAATTATGACGTGTGTGCGCGCGTAAAGTTTAAAATGCCCGAACCAAATTGCTATATCATTTCCAAAATTTAGGGAACTATATATGATTTGACCTACGTCGGGATGACATTGCTGGTTGAACATTATAAAAATCTTTTTGCACAGATACTTATATTTGTCTTTGTATATGCTTTAAGAAAAAATTAATGGTTAATTAATGTCTAATTAATGGGAATTAATGTTGAAAATAAAACCATTATGCATTCGTGTA
>JAGHUS010000110.1 GCA_018064685.1 Bacteroidales bacterium
AGCTCCTCAAGGGGCATGTTTGCCGGACACTCAATGAGTGCCTCACGACCGTTCATACGGTCTTCAAGTAAAATCTGATACTTCATAAAGCAATAAATTAACCCAACTTTTACGTTTTGAACTTTTTTCAAAAAAGTTTTGACTGAAAAACAGCGAGTTAGGTCTCAAAAATGTCCAAAAGTGCAATGTAGAACACAGCGGAATGAAAATTTTGTTGTAACTTTGCACGCATGAACTTCACTTCGCAGATACGACATAATCCTGAGACAGGCAAGGACGAGAAGTACTACCGTCTGAAAGAATCTTACCGCAACGCCAGCGGTAATGCCTGCACACGTATCTTGCTGAACGTCGGATTCATCCATGGTCTCAAGCCCGAAGAGATCCGCGACATATCCAAGGGACTGACCTACAAGTACGAGCACCAGGGCGAACGTGAGCTATGGGAAGACCGGATGTCAGTCTATAGCGACGTCGTACGCGAGAAGATAGAAGAATACTGGCAGATGATGATTGAGCAGAAGAGCCTTGACATCATCCCCAACGCCATCAAGGCGAGTGAGGCAAAGGCACGCCGCCGTGTTGACGTAGATACGCTTGAGCATACCGATGCACGCGACATAGGTGCAGAATGGCTCTGCCTGCAGGCTGTACGCCAGCTGAAGTTTGACAGCTTCCTCCGTTCCCTTGGCTGGGCAGACGAAGACGTGAAGATAGCGATAGCACATCTCATCACACGCACGATATACACTCCGTCGGAACTGAAATCCATGCGCATCATGCAGGAGAACAGCGGTATATGCGAACTTATGGACCTTGCCATTGATGCCGTGACCCAGAGAAAGGTGTACAGCGTGGCAGACTGGTTCCTTGAGGAGAAGATGAAGATAGAGCAATACCTCTGCCATACAACCGATGACCTGTTCAAGCCCACCAACCGCATCATGCTCTTCGACCTTACCAACTTCTACTTCGAAGGGAGGAAGGATAACAGCAAGAAAGCACAGTTCGGACGCTCAAAGGAAAAGCGCACCGACTGCAAGCTGCTCGTCATGGCTCTTGCCATCAACACGGATGGTTTCATTCGCTACAGTGCCATACTCGAAGGCAACACGGCAGACCCGAAGTCCCTGCCCGACATGGTTGACAAGCTCATAGCCCAGAATCCTGCAGGTGCCACTGCAGAGGAGAAGGTGCTCGTAGTCATTGATGCGGGCATATCCTCACAAGAAAACCTTGACTTGATAAAGAAGAAGGGTTACAACTATCTGTGCGTATCGCGCAAGGCACTGACCGACTACGAGGTGAAGCCTGATGCCCGTACCGTCATCGTCAAGGACTGCAAGGAACAGCCCATCAAACTGCAGGAGGTGCATACCGATGGCGAGGACTACTACCTGAAGATAGACTCTCCGGCAAAGGCCCTGAAGGAAGAGAGCATGAACCGCAACTTCCACCGACGCTTCAAGGACGGATTGGCAGCCATATCATCGTCACTCACAAAGAAGAGCAGAACGAAGAAATACGAAGCTGTGCTCAAGCGCATCGGAAAGCTCGAAGGCAAGTATCCATCCATAGCACGCTATTATACTATAGATGTGGAAAAGGACGACAAGACAGGCAATGCCACATCCGTGACGTGGAACCTGCAAATACCTGAGCAACAGGTTTATGGAACTTACTTCCTCCGCACAAACGCATCCAACCTTGACGAGAAGACCACATGGGACTACTACAATCTCATTCGTGAAATAGAGTGCTCGAACCGCCAGCTGAAGACCGACCTGAACCTGAGGCCAATCTATCACAGGAGGGATGAACGCTCTGATGCACACCTCTTCCTTGGACTTCTCTCATACTGGATAGTCAACGTCATACGCCATCAGATGAAGAAGGAGAACGAGAAGAGGAAGAAAGCTGATCCGAATCCGAAAGCAGAATATCCGACTCCGTATTGGACGGAGATAGTGAGAACAATGAGTACGCAGAAGGCGGTAACCTCTGAAGCCGTGAACACGCTTGGAGAGAAGGTGGAGATGCGAATATGCAGCACACCGACCACGAAAGCCGCCAACATCTACTCCATGTTGAACTACAAACCGATGCCGTTTAGAAAAATTAAAATTTGTAGAACACAGTAAAACAAATCAATAACGCAAATCGTTGATTAGCAAGAAATACAGGACTAAAACGTAAAAGTTGGGTTAAAGAACACAATTCACCCTGTCCTAATTGGCAAAGCCTTTCGGACACAAGGATTTTCTGTTCTTCGGGATTCTTCCCTTATTGCTTATTCAGATGTCAGTTCCCCATTGGAGTACGTTTTAGTGGATGTAAGCAAGACCGCGTCTGTCGCATTCCTTTCTGAGCGCAGCCAGATAGTAGGAACGCTGTGAGCACCATGCTCTGAGTCCTTTTTCATGATCTACGATGGCACAAATCTCATCATCCGTCTTACGACGCATAGAGAGCTCATACTTAAAGATTTCATACTGGGCACGGAGCCATGTTTTGCTAAAAATGTTCTTGGAAATCATAAAGATTTGTTTTTAATGTGTTAAACATTCGCATCTTATAACCACCGTGGCTATCTTTATGAGGGCTAATCAAGCTCGGTTGGTGAGTCAAAACGACT
>JAGHUS010000033.1 GCA_018064685.1 Bacteroidales bacterium
CAGAAGGGAGTGGACTGGCAGTTCACGACAGACGATGCCAGAATCAAGCTAAAGCATCTATATCCTATTGTCAACTTTTAGACTTTACAGACCACTAGGCACAATGGCATACTCTATGCCAGCAGACATCTTTCTTCGGGGGAATCCCTTCTCCTTCATCAGCTTGCCTACCTCCACACGCAGGTTGCGAGTGGCAGCAATCTCGGGATAGGCCTGCGTGATGTCGTTGGCTATCTTCGACACCGATGAGTAATGCAAGGGAGCGCTTTCGGCCGGGATGCCAAACAGTTCGTCGATGACAGAGTAAAGGTTGCAATTGAGCTGATAGGGACGGTTCTGTTGCATCAGTCGCCCGTTCTCCTCATCGGTAAGCCAGTAGCGCATGCCGCTCGTCACCTCGGCATAGAGTTGTGCATACAGCTGGCAATAGTCGATGGATGTATCGCAGTCGATGGACTGCCCCTCGCACACCTGGATGCACACAAAACGACGGCTGCCAGAAGGGTCGGTCAGCGGATGGCGCGAATTGGTGGTGGCAATGAAGCTGGCAAAGCGCCTACGGTTAACGAAAGTCTTGCCATAGGGCGGACGCAGCTTGACGTCGCCTTTCGACACGATATACTTGAGTGTGGGCTGCTGGCTCTTCTTGAGCGAGTCAAACTCGTCGATGTTAATAAGTGCAAACGAGCTGAGTCCGAGCGACAATGCCGAATCGTTCTTGAAATCGACACGGTCGATGTAGTAATCGCGAAGCGCTGGCGGAAGCAGCAACGTGCAGAATGTAGTCTTGCCACATCCCTGTCCGCCAATGAGCAGCGGCACGATGGCATTGCCACGCCCCCTCTCTCGTCCCAGCCACTGTGCCACCATGGAACGCATCCACAGGTGCAGGTAATAAGCAGCATCTGGCGTGTTGGTAGGAATGCGACGCACCAGTTCCTCCACACGATCCCGTCCGTCCCACCTTGGCAGTTGGTACAGCCACTCGGCCAGGGGTTGGAACTCTGGCACCGCACTGCTATGTACAAGGCGCCTTATGTCCTTGTCCCAAACGCCCAGTCCCAACTTCAAGGCCCTAACGGTCATGGCATTCAAAGCCAGTTCGTCCAGTTCGCACCAAGACGCCCCGTAGCCATCCTTCAGCCGGAACTGCACCACCCCCATCATGATGTTGCGGCGCAACTCATAGTGCGCATTCAGGAACGCCTCGGTCTGCATCGTCAGCAAGGCAGACCTCTCGACATGAGCCAAGGGGCGGAACTCCACCTTATGCTCATAGGCATTCTCGAAGACCTTGCGGATATAGTCCTCCGGCATACGAAACATGGACTTCCATCCCACATGTCGCAAGGCAAACTCGATGGGCAGACGGCTCTCGTGGCAGTAGTCTGCCAGTAGCGACAGTGCCTTGTTGCACATCTCGTCGTGGGTGGTTTCCGTCTCACGCGCCTGCTGGCACGCCTCGCCCAGACACCACTCAAAGACCGTATCCATGGTCTCCGTCTCGCTGTAGTTGGGCAATAGTTGCTGGGCAGATGGGGTTGGCAAGGGATGGTATTCGGGGAAATGTGCCACCTCGCTGCGCACGAAATAAGGTTCGCTGGCAGGATTATAGTAGAGTTGCGAATCGCAACTGACAAGGTGGCTCTGGTAGAGTGAAACCTCGGGGATGTCGAAGCAGATGCCCAACTGCGAGGAGTAGTGATAGTGCAGCAGTCGGAAAGCCGTCTGCTGGAGTTTAAGCATCTCGGCCTCCGTCGCGGGTTCTTTGCCATCCTCACACGCCAGTGAGCACACCACTACCACGCTATATCCGTCTGCACCGACAAAGGCCAGACGGGTGTAGGGAATGCGTGCTGCATCATGGCGCAGCCGTGCCGCATCATCGGCACAAGGCAGATTGGTAATGCTCAGGGATAGCAGGGCGTTGTAACGGGCGATGCGAGGTGCATGTCTGTACATGCGATACGAGGCGGCAAAGCACACCTCGGGAATCTCCTCCTCGTATCGTTGCAGCTTCTCGTTCAGGAACTGCGGGTGAGTGAGCAGAATGGGATACTCTTCGCGAAGACCCTTGACGAGAGGGAGGATGTTCTCATGGCGGATGACTTGTACAAGATCATCCAACGACATTTTCGAACGTGACAGCCGGCCACGGTTTTTGTTAATGAGTGTAATGTTCATTGTGTTTTTAATTGATTAATAATAAAGAAAAGGTACAAGCAAAAGCAGGTTTAACGGTTTTGATTTGTGACGAACATACAAAAAAGCAGTGTATGTGCAAAAGACATCTGGTACACAAAAAAGAGTACCCGGACAGCACGCAAGCCACTCCTGCCCGGATTATTCACAATCTCAGGCATCCGCATTCCAGTGCAAGACTGGTGCAAGACAGGTGCAAGTGTCTTGCACCTGTCAAGTCGGTATCTGTCAACGACTTATGCGCCTAGTGCAAGTAGTGCATGCTATTTCCGGAAAACACACAGAAGGAAGTGTTGCTGCCGGGACCGCGCAACACGCAATTAAGGTTCTCAATTCTAATTTTCTCATAAAACAATCTTTTTAACTTTACAATGATGGTGCAAAGATATAGATAGTTTTACGGACAATTGTGGTAAAAAGTGGTAAAAATGAAAAAAAAATGAACCGAGAGTAAATCTTATCGTTTTCCGTCCGCTGAAGAACAGCCATCACACGCCCTCGAAGCCGTGCTTGCGCAACAGGTCGGTGAACTCATGATTCTTGAGTCCCCACTTGGGGGCGATGAGCAGATGGGCGGGTGAAGAGGAGACGAAACGCTCGAGGAGGATGGTGGTGGGAAGCTGCGCGACGTAGTCCTTGACGAGGGCGATGTACTCCTCGACATCGGGCATGTGCCAGGGCTGAGCCTCGTACGCGCGCGCCATGTGCGTACCTTTAATTATCTGCAACTGGTGCAGCTTGAGCGTGGTGAGGGGCAGACTGCCGATGAGACGTGCCTGACGCATGAGTTCGTCGTGGTTCTCGGTGGGGAAGCCCAGTATGACATGCGCCCCCACCCGTATGCCACGCTCGGCTGTGGCTGTGATGGCATCGACGCTCTGCTGCCATGTGTGTCCGCGGTTTATCCATCGCAGCGTCTCGTCGTTGGCACTCTCCACACCATACTCCACGACGAGGAAGGTGCGGCGGTTCAGCTGGGTAAGATAGTCGAGAAGAGCAGGCGGCATGCAGTCGGGACGCGTGGCGATGACGATGCCCACCACATCGGGCACACGCAGCGCCTCCTCGTAGAGGTCGATGCAATGCTGCACGTCGCCATACGTATTGGTATAGGCCTGAAAGTAGGCCAGGTACTTCATGTCGGGATATTTGCGGGCGAAGAAAGCCTTACCCTCCTCCAGCTGCTGCGTGACGGTCTTGTGCGTCTCGCAATACGAGGGGTTGAACGTCTGGTTGTTGCAATACGTGCAACCGCCACGCCCCACCTTCCCGTCCCTGTTGGGACAGGAGAAGCCAGCATTCAGACTTATCTTCTGCACCTTGCAGCCCAGCTGCGCCTTAAGCCAATCACCGTAGGTCATAGTTTACTGAATCAATAGTCAATTTAATGCCTTATGAATATTATTCTTTGAAAAATATGATAGTCCATGACAGATGCAAAAAAATATAGGAAAGCAATTTAGCACGGAATGTTCTTTTCTTGAGCGCGACACCTGGTCGAAGGTGAGGGGGACAATCTCTATCTGCAGGTCTATTCGGTCTAAGAAAATGTGGTCCGCTGATTTTACACACTTTACGAATCAGAAGACGCATTCTCCTTCAGGAATTTCTGCTCGCTCCATACACATTATATAATATATAGGCATGTAGGTGACATTATCCTTTGTATATACTTCGCGCTCATTTTCAAGCACTATGCCCGATGGGATATTGTACTCCTTGTCTGCCAGGAACTTGTCAAGTGCCTTGTGCGATGTGTAGTCCTTACCAGACTTTACCTCTATAGGCAATACCGTCATTCCTGCCACATTGTTTACAAGGTAGTCAACTTCTCCCTTCTTCGCGTTGTCATAATAAAAGAGGTCATGACCATGCGCCTTCAGTTCCTGTGCAACCACACTTTCATACACCGAACCGAGATTGATGCTGCGTTCGTCCTTCATCACAGGAGCAATGTTGTACTCGTATAATCGAGCAGTGAGCATTCCAACGTCGTTGAGATACAGTTTCAGTAGATTCTTGTGAACGGACTCTGACAGTGGATATTTGGGATTGGAGATTGCATGTACATCGAGAGCGATACCTGAGGATATGAGGTATTCAAACTCTTCGGCGTACCATTCGAACCGGTCTCCTTTCTTGCCACGAATGTCCTTTGCCACAATGCGCTTCTTCTTGTTCTCCATCTGCGACACGATCATGTCGTAGATACGGCGAATGAGGAGTTTCTTGCTTGACTCCTTCTCATACTTGGCGGCATCTTCCTTGTAGAGGTTACGGATTGATTCCTGAACTTCACGAACACGGACGATATTGTGGGTTTCCATGTAAGTGTTGACTGCATCTGGCAGACCACCAACCAACAGGTACTTCCGGAACTCGCCCAACAGATTTTGGTGCTGTGCTTCAGAGACCGAAACCTGTCGCTTGTAGCAATCTCGCACATAGTCAAGAGCCTCCTTGCCCCAACCTTCTGCCATCAGCCATTCTTCGAAGTCAAGCTGATACATCTGCTTGCGGATGATGCTGCCAACGGGTATTGAAGTCGTATTGCGAAGGGCTATGCCGAGCAAACTGCCACTGGCTATGTAGGTGAACTTACCTTCCTCACGCAGAAATTTCAGCATGGTGAGATACTGAGGATAGTGCTGTATCTCATCAAGGAATACAAGTGTATCGGACTTGTCGCCCAATTTTCCACCTGCAACCATGCTCAGAGTCATATAGAACTCGTCCAATTTATGAATATCACGGAAGAGCCCGTCCTCTTCGTCATCCTTGACAAAGTTCACTTCGACAAAGTTCTTGTAAAGACGATTGCCAACCTCGCGTATTATGTATGACTTGCCAATCTGTCGTGCTCCTTCTACGACCATTATCTTATCGCTGCCAGAGCGAAGATGAGCCTCAATATCTGTGCTGATTTTTCTGTAAAGCATAGTCGAATTCTTTCTTTAGGAAAGCGTCGCAAAGCGCCGAGCGACACTTTTATTGTTTTTTTTCGCCTACAAAATTACACTTTTTTCCTGATATACATATTGAAAAATTACACTTTTTCTTGATTTTTAACTACAATCTGTGTTTCTACGCTCCTGTCACAGTAGATTTCAACTTGTTAGTGATGAATGGAACTAGCTGTAGATAGTTACGATTACGCAAATTTGCGTTATATAATTTTGTATAATTATGTCTGTTTTATCACTTTTATACTGCTTTGTCATCTCTTTATTTTTTGTTTAAGTAAGTGATCAAAATTATTATTATAATGTCATCATTCCGCCCAATCGCAATAGCCCATAGCTAATGGATTTACTCTAGGACTCTAGTACAGCCCTCACTCTCCCCACCCTGCACGGTCCATGTTGCGATAGCCGATGGCTTCGGCCAGATGGGTGCCGTTGATGTTCTCGCAACCTTCGAGGTCGGCAATGGTGCGGGCTACACGCAGGATGCGGTCGTAGGCGCGAGCCGAGAGCTGGAAGCGGTTCATGGCCTGGCGCAGCAGCTCGGCATCCTCGGGCGAGGGCGTGGCATACTGGCGCATCAGGGCGGGCGTCATCTGTGCGTTGCAGTGGATGCCCTTGAAGAGTTTGTAGCGTTCCTCCTGTATCTTGCGTGCCTTGATGACACGCTCGCGAATGGCGGCACTGGTCTCGCCGGGGGCAGAGCGCGACACCTGGTCGAAGGTGAGGGGGACAATCTCTATCTGCAGGTCGATGCGGTCGAGCAACGGACCTGATATCTTATTGAGGTAACGGGTTATCTGGCCGGGCGTGCAGACACAACGCTTGAGCGGATGGTTGTAGTAGCCGCAGGGACAGGGGTTCATGGCTGCCACGAACATGAAGTTGCAGGGATAGGTGATGCTGTACTTGGCACGCGAGATGTTGATGACACGGTCCTCGAGCGGCTGGCGCAGCACCTCGAGCACCGAACGGTTGAACTCGGGAAGCTCGTCGGCAAAGAGCACGCCATTGTGGGCCAGACTTATCTCGCCAGGCTGAGGGTTCAGTCCACCGCCCACCAAGGCCACAGGCGAGATGGTGTGGTGCGGACTGCGGAACGGCCGGGTGGCGATGAGCGAGGTGTCGCTCTTCAGCTGTCCGGCAATGGAGTGTATCTGCGTCGTCTCGAGACTCTCGCTCAGCGACAACGGGGGCAGGATGCTGGGCAGACGCTTGGCCAGCATACTCTTGCCACTGCCCGGAGGTCCCACCATGATGAGGTTATGGCCGCCAGCCGCTGCCACCTCGAAGGCACGCTTCACAAACTCCTGACCCTTGACGTCGGAGAAGTCATAGTCGAAATTGGACTGATGGTCGTAGAACTCCTTGCGGGTGTCGAGTTCGGTGGGCTGAAGGGCTTCGCCGCCGTTCAGCAGGTCGACAACCTCGCGCAGGTTATGGGCTCCGTACACCTTGACATTGTTCACCACGGCAGCCTCGCGCACATTCTGTATGGGCACGATAAGACGCTCGTAGCCCATGGCGCGGGCACGGATGGCAATGGGCAATGCTCCGCGGATGGGCTGCAGCGAACCGTCCAGACTCAGCTCGCCCACTATCATCGTGGTGGGCAGCAACTGCATCGACACGCTGCCCTCGGTGGCCATCATGCCAATGGCCATGGGCAGGTCGTAGCCACTACCCTCCTTCTTGACGTCGGCCGGAGCCATATTGATGGTGACGGAACGCAACGGGAAACTGTAACCGCTGTTCTGCACGGCTGCCACAATGCGCTCGTGACTCTCCTTGACAGCGTTAT
Organism: Bacteroidales bacterium; assembly: GCA_018064685.1. Lineage (GTDB taxonomy): Bacteria > Bacteroidota > Bacteroidia > Bacteroidales > Bacteroidaceae > Physcousia. The sequence goes on from JAGHUS010000033.1 coordinate 6,967, forward strand.
CGGGCAGTCCCACCAGGACGAAACGCATTCCGGGCGACACATTGACTTCTACCGTTACGGCAATAGCATCCAGCCCTTGCACGGCAGCACTATTTACTTTGACCAGCATACTACCTGTGGTTTTGAGGTTATGAGGTTATTCGGTTATACGGTTATACGGTTATACGGTTATACGATTATACGGTTATACGGTTATACGGTTATACGGTTATATGGTTGTGCGGTTTTTCGGAGAATAGGGGCGGGAGGGAACGGGAATGCCCGATCACTTGTCCTTGAGCACTTTCTCCACCTCCCTGAAGCTGGAGGTGAGGCACTTGATCTTGCCATCAGCACCCACGATGATGAAGGTGGGCAGGGTGCGAATGCCGAACTGATTGACAAGGGGGGAGTTGAAGCCTTCAAGATCGCAATAAGTAGGGATCTTCTGCTCGTCGGTGGGACGATTGATGCGCAACGTCAGGGTGTCGACATCAAGACTGTAGCCCAAGAGGCTGATATCGGTGGGACGGCTCTTGCCATCGGTGGGCTGCTGCAGCTCGTTCCTCAGGCGCGACAGCTGTTCGTGCAGATAGTTGGCTCCCGACTGCCAACCGGCCCAGAAATAGAACACATAGCTCTTGCCCTTGTACTTCGACGGTGTGTGGTGTACAGAGTCGCTGGTGACGATGTCGAAGGCGGGAATGGCAACACCCTCGTGCAGTGCGTAACGCTGCTTGATGACGCCGCCCAACTGCACCACCTTATCGTCGGTGGGCAGAGCCTTCTGGATGACCTTGTAAAGACGCTCGGTGCTGTCGGCGGGAACACCATCGGGCACCACGAAATACTGGGTGAGAAGATAGGCAGATACACGACTGCCAGGGTTCTGGCGGATGAACTGGGCTGCCGACTTGCGTAGCTTAACAGTGTCGGTGGGAGGGTTCTGCTGACGGAACTCCGTATAGAGCGCATTCTCGTCATTGCCCTCTACCTTCACATTCCACAGGTTGTTCACATCGCCATCGATGCGTATATTGTCACCGCCATGCGTCCACACAACAAGCTGCGAGTTGTTGGGGTAGACGATGCAGAACGTAGCATCGCCATTGATATCGCATTCGTACTCAAACTCGCCGTCCAGCAGATGCAGGGTGTCGATACGCTCCATGCCGCCATCGGGACTGAAGATGAGAAAATCGCCCAGCTTGATATTCTCGTACTTACCGCTCAAACGGAAACGGCTCTTGGGCACACCGCAAGAGGCGATGAGCAAAAGGCTGAGAATAGCGACAGCAAAGACGATTCGTGAACGCATGGTTTCTAGTTTCTAGTTCAGAGTTTAGAGTGTAGAGTTTAGAGTAGTTGAAAGTGGAGAGTTGTTTAGTGGAGAGTTGTTCAGTGGAGAGTTGTTTAGTTCAGAGTTTAGAGTTTAGAGTTTAGAGTAGTTGAAAGTGGAGAGATTTATAAGTGGAGAGTTATTCAGTGGAGATTATAGGGAAGAGCAGCAGCATCGCAGTCTACGCTGTATTACTAGCAACTCTAAACTAAAAACTACTCTACACTCTAAACTCTAAACTACTCTAAACTCTAAACCCTAAACTCTAAACTACTCTAAACTCTACACTCTAAACTCTAAACTAAAAACCACTCTAAACTCTAAACTAAAAACTTACTTTACGAAGCTCTTGACGGTGCTGGTGTACTTGCTGAACTCGATGTCCTTCAAGATACGCTGAGCCAGTGAGGGATCCTTCTGCACAGCATCGCGGATGCCGAGAGCCAGGGTGCCGACATCGTTGGTACGTGCGCCCAGCACAGCCTGCAGGTAAGAGGTGGTAGCATCGGCATTGAGGATGCGGGGAATGGTGTTCTTGGCAGCCTCGTAGTCCTTGTTCATGATCTGTGCCAACAGAGCCACGTTGTTGTGTACGCCCTTGAGGTTGGCAGCAGCCTGGGTGTAGTTACCCTTGGCCAGGTTGAAGGCACCCATGATCTCGTTGAAGCTCTCTGCGCCACTACCCTTGGCCAGATACATCTCGGCCTGCTGCACGTTGCCCTCGCTCAGAGCCATCAGAGCCAGGTTGGTGTTGACCTGCGAAGCATTGGTATTGACCGACTGTGCCTTCTGCAGGAACTGCTGTGCCTGGGCCTTGTTGCCCTTGACATAAGCCAGCTGAGCGAGGTTGTTGTAGGCACGGTAGTCCGAGGGATAGAGCTGGGTGGTCTTGGTGTACCAAGCCTCCTTGTCGGCAGCGTTCTCTACGAGCATGCCAGCACCATAGAGCATCTCCTCGACGCTGAGCTGTGAGGCATCCTGCTGGAACTGAGCAATGATCTGGTCGTCGCTGCGGCCAATGACCTCGTAGTTGACGATGAGGCGTGCACGACGCAACTCGGGCATGATGCCCTCCTTGATGTCGGTGTATATCTCGCTCATGTTCTTAATCTGCTGCTCGCGCTGCTCGGGATCCTCGTACATAGAGAGCACGCGGAGGATAATCTCCTTGTCCTGCAGGTTGCTCTCCGAGATGAGCTTCTGGAAGCCGTCCCAGTCCTCGGCGGTGTACTTGGTGTCGATATCGGCATCCATCTTTATCTTCTGCAGCTCCTTCTTCAGGTAGTCGGCACCAGCGTTCTGACGCTTCTCGGCCAGCTTCTCGTTGTAGTCGTACTTACCATCGGGGCTGGCATATGCGCTCACCTCGATGCTACCCAGTGCACGGCTCTCCTCGTTGTCGTTGATCTCCTTCAGCACTCGGGTCAAGTCCTTGATGCTGACGCTCTGCAACTCGCTGGTGCGGATGTTAGCCTGCGAGATGAGGAACTTGATGTTAGCCTCCTGCTTCTGCTCGATGACGCGCTGGAAGGCATCGGGAGCCACCGAAGGATTAGCACTTGACAGGGCGCGACCCAGCAATGCGCTGGTGGCAGCCACACCATAGCCCACCTTCACCTCGGGGATGCTGACTTTCTTCTTGCCCAGCATGGCATCGAACTGCAGATAGAGGTCGCTCTGGAGCATCTCGTCGTTATAGCCCCAAGTGCTCTTCATCGTGTAGTTACCACCTGCCTTGTACTGGATGGTAGTAGCATTGCCTTCTACCTTCTCGCCCTGGAACATAGCACTCTGTCCCTGAGCCTCACCACCCTGATACTTCAGTACGGGGGTAACGGTCACAACGGCATTCTTCTTCATGTACTTGGCGGGGAAGGTGCCATTGATGGTAGCGGGAACCTGACCACCTACGGCCTCGAGGGGAGTAGGAGTCACAGTGAAATTGTCGGCGCTCAAGGGGCCCAACTTAGAGCAACTGGTGAGCAGAACAGCACCACCCATTGCCATCAGGAAAAGATTCTTTTTCATTCTTATATTATTTTTTTATTGTTACATTCTCGTTTTCAGCGGACAAAGATACGACAATTCCACGTAACAACCAATTCCTTTCGGTAGTTTTTGATAAAAATCACTCAAGTTCCTTGATGAGGTTCTCCACGACAGCCTTGTCCACCTCGAAGGCGGTGCCGTGGCGAATGCCTTGAGGCAGAGACAGCTCGGCAGTCTTGTCGGTCCATGTGTAGCCGTTGTCGTAGCTGGCCACCACGCCATACTTGTGCATGCCGTAGATGTCGTAGTATACATAGAGCGTGTTACCCACGAAGAGGGGTGCGGGACCCTCGCCACGCGTACCCTGATGGATGCGCTCGCTCACCTCGATGGGGAATTTCTTCATCGTGCGACTGCGGGTTACGCGTATGTTCTTCTCGTAGGGCTTCAGGTTCTCGTTCTTCACAGCCATGATAAGTTCTCCGTTAATCGGGCTTTTCACCACAGCAGCATCGATGGCGTTGAAGTCGGGATTGAACCACAGCTTCGTCTTCGAGAACTTCTTGAAGTCCTTCGTCGTGGTGCAGTAGATGCGGTGGTTGTCGCCGCTCTCGCTCAGACAGCCCTCCGTCTTGATGCCCTTGGCATCGGGGATGGTGGTAGCCCAGAAGATATAGAAACGCTTTGAAGCCTCATCGTAGAACAACTCCGGTGCCCAGCAGTTCTTGGCCTTGGGCTCGTGCATCATCACGGGTATGGAGTCCTGCTCACTCCAGTGTATCAGGTCTTTGGACGAGGCATAGCCGATGATGCGGTCCTTCCAACTGCTCGTCCACACCATGTGGAACGTACCGTCGGGTCCCTGGCAGATGCTAGGGTCGCGCATCAGCTTGTCCTTGCCGATGACAGGTTTCATGATGGATTTGTTGCCAGCCAGCGCCGTCCATTTCAGTCCGTCATAGCTGTAGGCCAGATGCAGTCCATCCTTTTCGCCCACAAAATAACTAAACAGATAAGCCTTCTGCTGGGCGTGTGCAAAGATTGCGCAGAAGAGGAGTAAGAGTAGGAATGGGATTCTTTTCATAATTCACAATTCATAATTCATAATTAAGCTGGCGCAGTGCTTTGTCCAATTCATAATTCATAATTCATAATTCATAATTAAGCTGCGCAGTGCTTTGTCCAATTCATAATTCATAATTAAGCTGGCGCAGGGTACTCTTTCTCCCCCTTAAGGGGGTGGGGGGTCTTTAAGCTGGCGCGCAGCCACATGCCTGCTGTCCCCATTCTGCTCCTCCCTAAAGGGAGGCGGGGGAGGGTCTTTTTAATCGAACAAACTGCCTTGATAGCCACTGAAGCCCGGCAGGGTGCGTCCCAGGTGCTTGTAAGCCAGTTCCGTCACCTCACGTCCACGGGGTGTACGCTTTATGAAGCCTTCCTTGATGAGGAACGGTTCGTAGACCTCCTCCACCGTGCCGCCATCCTCGCCGATGGCAGTGGCGATGGTGTTGATGCCCACGGGTCCACCCTTGAATTTGTCGATGATGACGGTTAGAATCTTGTTGTCTATCTCGTCCAGACCGTACTTGTCGATGTTCAGTGCCTCCAGCGCATAGCGGGCAATGGCAATGTCTATCTTGCCGTTACCCTTCACCTGTGCAAAGTCGCGCACACGGCGCAGCAGGGCGTTGGCGATACGTGGCGTGCCACGGCTGCGACTGGCTATCTCGCCTGCCGCCATGGCGTCGATGGGCAGTCCGAGCAGACTGGCCGAACGCATCACGATGGAGCGGAGCGTTGCCGCATCATAGTACTCGAGGTGCATGTTGATGCCGAAGCGGGCACGGAGCGGAGCCGTGAGCAGTCCGCTGCGGGTGGTGGCAGCCACGAGGGTGAAGGGCGAGAGGTCGATCTGTATGCTGCGGGCCGACGGACCCTTGTCGATCATGATGTCGATGCGATAGTCCTCCATGGCCGAGTAGAGGTACTCCTCCACCACGGGCGAGAGGCGGTGAATCTCGTCGATGAACAGCACGTCGTTCGGCTCCAGCGAGGTGAGGATACCAGCCAGGTCGCCCGGCTTGTCCAGTACCGGACCGCTCGTCAGTTTGAAGCCCACACCCAGTTCGTTGGCGATGATGTTCGACAGCGTGGTCTTGCCCAGTCCTGGAGGACCGTGCAGCAAAGTGTGGTCAAGCGGTTCGCCGCGGAACTTAGCCGCCTCGACGAAGATGCGCAGGTTCTCCACCACCTTCTGTTGGCCGGCGAAGTCCTCAAAGCGCAGCGGGCGCAAAGCATTCTCGAAGTCCTTCTCCTTCTGCGCCCCTTGTTGTCTGATGTCAAAATTCTCTTCCATACCGAATGCAAAGGTACGAATAAGTGAGCGAAAACGCAAATTTATTTGCAGTTTTCCGAGCGTGAGTACCTAAGAGCGTAGCTCAAAGGTACGATTAAGAGAGCGAAATACCAAATTTATTTGAGGATTTCCGAGCAAAAGTACCTAAGAGTGTAGCTCAAAGGTACGAATAAGAGAGCGAAATACCAAAACTTTTTAAGTATTTCCGAGCGAGAGTATTTCAACCTACATTATTCATGCTTCAAAATGTAAGTAGGTGATCAAAAAGATTTTTATAATGACGCAAGAGGATTTGTCATTCTGAGCAAAGCGAAGAATCTCCGTCCAATCCTGCTATTTTGAGTCCTTGTTGGACTGAGATCCCTCCTTACGTCGGGATGACATTGCTGGTTGAACATTATAAAAATCTTTTTGCACAGATACTTACTTTCAATACTTTAACTGATACTACAATCCATACTTCATCCAACGTATTAATAAATTATCAATATTAAGTATTATTCACTTTTCACTTTTCACTACTCACTAATCCTCACAACCTCTATGTGCAACGAGAACGACAATATGAAACTGAAGCATCTGGTGGAGATGACAGCTGGATGCGAGATGCGTACGCCAAAGGATTTTGACTTTCTGGCGCGATGCATCTACAACCGTACGGGCAACCTGCTGAGCAGCACCACACTGAAGCGTTTCTGGGGATACATAGAGAAGGAGGGAACGAAGCGCGAGACGCGACAGTCCACTCTCGACACCTTGGCCCGCTTTGTGGGTTACTGCGACTGGCAGGCGTTCTGCCAGGAGAAGGGCGACGAGGAGGAGACAGACACCAGCAACCTGTTCTTCGAAGGCAAGGTGCTATGTGCCAGCCAACTGCGGCGTGGCGACCGAATACAGCTGCTGTGGCGACCGGACAGGGAACTGACGCTGCGCTACATGGGTGATGATGTCTTCGAGGTGGTGCAATGCCGCAACAGCAAACTGTCGGTGGGCGACACGTTCAAATGCCCCACCCTGATACAGGGTCTGCCACTTGTGCTGACCCAACTCGTACACAACCAACAGCCACCATGCAGCTACGTGTGCGGCAAGCAAGGCGGCATCACATTCAACCGCATTGAGAAAGAGAAGGAGTTAAAGAATTGAAGTTTCCCACCCTTATCAATGATTCTTAAAGTACTGATCTCTTGTATATTGAAAGACGAAAACCAAAATAAACCCCTTGCAGAGGATGGGGCTTTGCCCCTGATGCTATGCTTTCACTTTGTTCTTATAAGAGC
>JAGHUS010000002.1 GCA_018064685.1 Bacteroidales bacterium
CTCATCCTTCATGCCGGAGGACAGAGTCGCCGCCTTCCTTCGTATGCTCCATCGGGTAAGATACTCACTCCTATCCCCGTATTCCGCTGGGAACGTGGTCAGCAACTGTCGCAGGACCTTCTCTCACTGCAGATTCCGCTCTACAAGAAGATAATGGACGCTGCACCTAAGCGCCTGAACACGATGATCGTCAGTGGCGATGTGTATATCAGAGCCACACAGCCATTGGGCGAGATACCTGATGCCGACGTGGTTTGCTACGGTCTGTGGCTCGGCGCCGACATCGCAAAGGATCACGGTATCTTCGTGTCTTCACACAAAGAGCCTAACATCCTGAAATGCATGATGCAGAAGCCTTCCATCCAGACACTCAACAATCTGCTCAACGAGAACTACTATCTCACCGATATCGGTATCTGGTTGCTCTCCGACCGTGCCGTGGAACTGTTGCGCAAGAAGTCGAAGAACGAGGATGGTTCTATACGCAACTACGATCTCTACTCTGAGTTCGGTTGTGCTCTCGGCACCGATCCTACGGCTTTCGATGAGGAGGTGAGCAAACTCTCGGTTGCAATACTCCCGCTTCCTGGCGGCGAGTTCTACCATTACGGCACCACACACGAGATCATTTCGTCAACACTTGCCGTGCAGAACATCGTCAACGACCAGCGCGAGATAATGCATCACTCACGCAAGCCACACCCTTCGATGTTCATTCAGAACGCGGTGACGAAGATTAAGATCACGGAAAACAACACCAACCTATGGATAGAGAACTCGCACATCGGAAGCAACTGGACCATTGCCCACGACAATGTCATCACGGGCGTTCCGTCAAACGATTGGAAGATAGAACTGCTTGCTGGCCAGTGTGTTGACATCGTACCTGTTCGCGAGGAAGGTTTTGCTGTGCGTCCTTACGGTTATGACGATAAGTTCCGTGGCAACATCTGCGACGGAGTGACCGAATATCTTGGCAAACCGATGACGGAATGGGCTGCAGATCGTGGCATCGACCTTGCTTCTATCGAGGGCAACCACGATCTTCAGGCTTCGCGCATATTCCCTATCGTGACTGATTGCAACGATATGGGTACCGTTCTGCAATGGATGCTCAACGAACCAGAGCTCAGCGAGGGCAAGACTATTTGGCAGAATGCTGAGCGACTGTGTGCCGACGAGATATCAAATCAGGCTAACCTGCGCCGTCTTACCGCTCAGCGCAAGGCTTTCCGTGCCAAAAACTGGCCTGCATTGTGCACCAACTACAAGCATAGCGTGTTCTTCCAGACCGACCTTCACGATGCCGCTACGGAGTTTGCAAAGAACAACATCCCTACCCCATCGCCTATCAGCGAGGATAACCAGCTGCTCACACGCATCCACGACAACATGTTCCGCTCGGAAGTGCTGCGCCTCAAGGGCGAGGGTGGCGAGAAGGAGGCTGCAGAAGCATTCCGACTGCTCGGTCAGGGACTCACCGAACCAATGCTTGTTGACCGCCAGACACCACGTATGTCGGTATATGACGACCAGATAGTATGGGGTCGCTCGCCTGTTCGCATCGATATTGCAGGTGGATGGACCGATACTCCTCCTTATTGTCTGATGGAAGGCGGCAACGTCATCAACCTTGCCATCGAGCTGAACGGTCAGCCTCCGATACAGACCTACGTGAAACCATGCAAGGAACCGCACATCATACTGCGAAGCATCGACCTCGGTGCGTCGGAGATTGTCACCACTTACGAGGAACTTGCCGACTACAACCATGTCGGTTCGCCATTCTCCATACCTAAGGCAGCACTCGTCTTGTGCGGTTTCCACCCTGACTTCTGCACCGAGAAGCACGAGTCTTTGCGCGACCATCTGCTGTCGTTCGGCTGTGGCATAGAGGTAACACTGCTCTCTGCCATACCTGCAGGTTCGGGTCTTGGCACCAGTAGCATGCTTGCCGCCAACGTACTCGGTGCTCTTAACGACTTCTGCGGTCTCTGCTGGGACAAGAACGAGATAGGTCGCCGCACGCTGACACTGGAACAGTTGCTTACAACCGGTGGCGGATGGCAGGATCAGTTCGGTGGACTTCTCCACGGAGTGAAGCTTCTTCAGACCGAACGTGGTTTCAACCAAAACCCACTCGTGCGCTGGCTTCCTACCGAACTATATACCCAGCCGGAGTATAAGCAGTGCCACCTATTATATTATACAGGCATAACGCGCACGGCTAAGAAGCTGTTGGCGGAGATTGTCCGCCGTATGTTCCTCAACGACCACGACGAGATAGCACTGCTTCGCGAGATGAAGGAGCATGCCGTCAACCTCTACGAGACTATACAGAAGGGTGACTTTGCCGGTCTCGGACATGCCATTCGCAAGACATGGGCACAGAATCAGGCCATCGATGCTGGCACAAATCCTCCTGCAGTGAAGGCTCTCACCGATATGGTTGACGATCTCTGCTACGGATACAAGCTCCCTGGTGCTGGTGGTGGCGGCTATCTCTACATGGTAGCCAAGGATCCTGAGGCTGCTGCGCGCATCAAGAGCATCCTCACATCCAACCCACAGAACGCTAACGCCCGCTTCGTTGACATGAGTCTGAGCGAACAAGGCTTGCAGGTAAGCCGCAGCTAACAAGCATAACAAGGCAAATTTGCACATTGGGGTCTGACCCCATTGTGCAAATTCCAACAAAAATCGCCATCAGGAATGCTCCTGATGGCGATTTGTCTATCTCCCTCCTTGGGGTAGTCCGATGTTGAGTACATCGGAGGTTGCGCGGTTGGGATGGGGGTTCTACTTATTCTTCAGAATATAGAAGCAGCTTGTGCTGAAGAAATCCCTCACGTATGGTATGCTTGAGAATGGAGCACAGAGCTTGCGTGGGGTAAGACCGAACTTAGTCTGGTAGTGCGGATTGACAAACCACAGCACTTTGTTGTGGATTGCGAGGTTAGCCTTCTTGAGAAGACTCTCGAAATTCTCTATCGTCATCTGCGTACTCTTGATGGACATGAGTTCATCGAGGCATCCCTTATCCTCACCAAACATGTTGATGACACCCTTGTAGAGTGCTCTTGGCAGGAGATGCACGAACGGGAGATGCGAGAGAAGTTTGTTGTGGCATATCTGCTGATGACCACCGAATGGCATCATCCATGCCGGGAACGACATAAATATCACGCCATCGTCGTTGAGGTACGCACCGATACGCGACATGAAGATGTCCTTATTATACAGATGTTCTATGACATCGTGGCAGATGATGATGTCATACTGGTGCTGCAGGTCGGTCTGATTGAATATATCATCGGCGATAAACACACCCTCAGCCTGCTCTCTCTTGAAGAAATCGCGTGCCTCATCGATACGGCAGGCTGCGATATCAACACCCGTCACCTTGCAACCCATGCGTGAGAATGGCAGCAGATTGCCACCTTCGCCACATCCTATCTCAAGGATATTCATGCCAGCCTCCACCTTATGCCACTGCTGGATATAAGGTATGAAGTATTTCTCACACGTTGTTGCCAACTCCTTGAAGTATTGTTCTCTATTATTATGTCGTTCTTGCATTATATTCTAAATCTGTTATTT
>JAGHUS010000021.1 GCA_018064685.1 Bacteroidales bacterium
TATGTGACAGAGGGAACTCCACGTGTAATGTACAACCGCGAGATGACACCGGGCAATGCAGGAGCTGATGGTGTAAACCATGTGGAGATTACGGCCGAAAGTCCGTACCTCACGGTTACAGACAAGGGAGCTTATAAAGAATACGTATATGACCTTAAGGCAATGGCTGCTGCAGATCCTGCGAAGCCTTTCGTCCATCTGAATGCCATCAAAGGTGCCAATTGGGCTAATGTTACAGTTACAAGCATGCAGGTTCACCTACCTACAAAGGAAACAGATAATGACGTATATGCAGATGCCCCAACTGTAGCTCTCACCTATAAGGATGCCACTGGTAATATCTATAGTATGGCAGAGGATGGCATCAACTATCTTGATCCAACACATAAAACAGGTAAGTGGGATGGCCCTGACGTTAACTTGAGAATTGCAGAACTTGTTCCAAAACTTAACCTGAATACGAGTGCACACAAACTGTATAAGGAATTCCCTGAGACTGAAGTGCCATTTGTGTTCCGTACGGACAATAAAGTGAGTCACCCGAAGGTGAAAGGCTCTGGACACTATCATGTAGGCCCTGTTGATGAAACGCTTGCATTGACCACAGGTGTCGATTTCTATTTTGACTACTCCAATGATGCACCAACACCGCTTGGCACTATCAGCGAGAAGACCGTATGGGATTGGAATGAGCTGAGATCAAAGCAGACAGAGTGCTTCAACATTGATGCTGATGGACATATCGTGACTCATGAAAACCAAACCGATGCTCAACACAGCTACGTTATTGATGCTGGAGTCAGGAGGCGAAAGACTATCCTTGATGCTGACCGTTATATCGTAGGCCCTATGATGGGAGATGAATATGTCATGTCCGACTTCTATAGCTACAGTATGGATGAGTTGCGCTCTGCTGGCATTGATTTCCCTGCCGACAAGGTGCAGATTGGCTTGGAGTGTTTCAATGACAATGTGCGTCGTTGTATGCAAGGTAATGCTTTTATCATCAAACCAACGGTTCCTGGAGTACTTGAAGTGGTCTTTTCATCGACGAACAGTGGTGAGAAGCGAAACCTTGTGCTCAATTCGCGCATTTATAATAATGACGGTTCCTATAAAGAGATGACGATGGACCGTTTTGATGACGACTCAAGTGAAAACAACCAGACTTCTACGAATGATGTCGAAACAGAGAAACGCACCATCAGAATGAATATCACCAGTAGCATGGTCGGTGATAACAAGGTTGCCGTTGTGCGTGCCAAGACTTGGGGAGGCAAATATGTTAAACCGACAGAAGAAGCCGGCTTGAAGAATCAGGTAACGCCTAATGTCAATAGCCTTGATGGAATGACTCTAGTTGTTACAGATGCAGCCGATACTCCACACATGCAGGTACTAGGACGTAGCAAACAAGATGCGAATGCAATTGAGTGCATAGACTTTGCTGCAACTGATTATGGTCGCATCAAACTCAAGCATATAACAGATGCCACAGGTTTGCCTGATGGTATTGATGCTGCTAATCTTTACACCATGCAGATTGTAAATAATGAAGGTAATCGTTATGAATATTGGGGTCATCATGGTATATTGAACTTTACTACTGGCGGTGGCTTGTTTGCACTTGGAGATGAATCTGGAAATACTTATGAATATGGTGTGGATTGTGTTCATGGTGGTCTTTGGGAAATAACGAGTGCTAGTGACGATGCGAAAGGCTATGTCATTAAGAACGTAGGTAATTCACGCTATTTTAACCCTGCCGGTAATGGATCAACCTCTCCTGTAACCTGCTATTTCTATGAGAGTATTGTTGCAGACCCAACTCGTGTGGAGGATAATGTGGAAAATAAGTATTTCAGCGTCTATAAAGCCACATTCACCCCTAACGCTGCTAAGGTTGACTTCAAGGAGTGGAAGGATAAGGAAGACCGTGCTGTTGGTGCTCAGAACCAATATACTGTGGTGCATGACAGTAAGAATAAGAACAACGATTTTAAGCAGCAGACTGACGGCTACGTCAGCATGAGCGTGGATAACGAACCTGGTGCCACGATCAAGTACAAGTTCTATCCTGGCACATTGACCGAAGATGAATACAAGGATCCGACCGATGCACAGAAAGCTATCCTCGATACGCTCACCACATACAACTACATAGCAGAAGCCAACGTGGACTACGTGCTTGATGGCGAGGGAAAAGTAACAACAGATGCCAGCGGCAATCCTGTTGTTCGCAACCGCATCGGCTTCCACGCAAAGAAGAACGGAACGCTTATTGCCTGGGCAGAGGTTGACGGCAAGACTCCTTCCGAACCTACCTTCTGGCAGACGCATGGGGCGATCTATCCTGTCGATATGCGTTTCTGGGAATATCTGAAGGATGATTCAAATGATCCTAATCCTAATAATCAGGATGGCTATAATACTTATTATTGGGGAACGACTGTAGAGACAGATAAGACTCCGGAACAAATCATCGCCGACCGTGACGTCACAGGACACGGAGCACACAAAGCATGGCATACTGACGTCAGCAAGTTTGCCGATGTCTTCATCGACGGCGTCAGGTATACAAAGGAGAACTTCCTGAAGAAGGAGTTCCATATCACCCACAACTCCGTCATCGAACTCAAGGTGGTGCCTACGGAAGGCTATGTGTTCGACGGATGGGGAGCACCGTCAGTGATTGGAGGTGAGATTAAAGACCTGATGCGCTCAGAGAAGTCCAAGCACGTTCTCTACCATCTGCTCTACGACAAGGCGAAGGCAAGGACAACGAATTTCATCGCTTTCCTTGTCGGTCATTTCGCCGAGCGTACTTCCGACTATACTGCTAGCGTGCTGATGAAGGACGGAACTGACGCAGAGAAGGATCCAAGCTATGTCATCGGCGTAGATGTGGCAAAGGGCGACCACATGGTGGCTCCAGTCTATCACTCTGCCCACGATTTTGAGGGCAAGACCATGGCACACTGGACAGAGGAACACAGTTTGCGCGATGAGAACAATATCATTCGCCAGGGTGCTGTACGCGATGATGAACAGTACCGCGACTACTACCCTGGCAGCGACTCCATTCTCTACGAGAGCATTCTGCTCAAACCAGTCTATCGCGACAACATCTATCTCGATGAACTGAAGGGACGACTTCGCGATGCTACTGTCACCTGGCGCTTCGACCGTGCCAGCAAGGCACAGACTTTAGGAGTCAGAAACGAATACCCCGGCTTCACCATGCCATACGTGGCACCGGTGATGCGCAGCGAGGTGGGCAAGGTGCCAATGCCAACTGACGATGGCAAGGGCAACCTTGTCTATGATGCCAACGACACATTCTTTGATGTAGCCATGACCATCACCCCAGGTGCTACAGGCAGACTTGACAACACCGTCAACCGTGACTGGTGTTCGGTGGGTCGTGGTGTCAAGTTCACCATACCGGCTTGCAACAGAGCAGAAGTAAGCATGGAGGTGCGCAGCAAGCTCACGTCAGACACTGGCGGCACTACGTTCGGAGGCGAGTTTCCTACATTGTGGAAGGTGAAGTACAAGGGTGAGGACGGATACGTAGAAACACAGATCCCTGACGCAGTCAAGACCGTAGAGTCTTATATATATAAATATGTATGCCCAGCGGATTGGAGCAGTGAGACCCTCGACATCGTCCTTGGCAACGACTACTCCTACCTGCGCAGCATCAGCGTCAAGCTGCCAGCATTGCTTCAGCCTGTCGATGCACCACTCATAGCTACCGACTTCATTGACCTGCTTACCAACAGCAAGCCATACGACAAGGATGACATCACTAGTAGCTTCAACTACACGCGTCTGATAAGCAATGACGATATCAACGTGGGTGTATCACGATTCGAGACTCACCACTCCGAGGAAACCGCCTACATCTTCTACGACAAGAAAACTGTGGCGCAGTTCAGTACGCTCGACCCTCTGCCAGGCTCAATGCCATACATTAATGGCTTGAGAGGCTATACCTATTCAACGGCAAAGGATGGTGTGTTCGTCATCGGTCCGTTCCGCGACATTACCCACATCCGATTCCTGCAGGGCAGTTCGGAGAATGGTGTGGGCGAGTTGGAATATGCTACATGTAAGATTAACGATGCAAAACTGGCTGCATTAGCAGAAAGTAACCGCATTGGTGTAAAAGTGGCTGAGGGTGATGTCTTCCAAAACATCCTCAACCCGCTTACCATCCCCGAAAAAGATTGGTCCAAGTCTCAGGGTAATGCCTCTATCTCTCCCGAATGGATCACGCTCAATATGAACGAGCACATGGGCACAGACTATACAGGCACTCCTGGCACAGGTATCTATTTGCGCATGAAGGCTGGTCGTCCGAACCTCTACATCTTTGATATGGAGGTCTATGGTGAGTGCGATGTGCATGATGCACTTGCCGACCTGCACACAGGCGTGCTTGCCGTACCTGCCAACTATGGTCAGCGCGATTACGAGGAGAAGCGCGAAGAGTCATTGAGTGCCGGCACAATACATGCCTTCCCATTGTCGCTGCAGCTTGACGCAGGCTCCAACCCAATTGACAACGACCGTCTGCGTCTGCAGGAGGGACATGAGGTGACACTTACTGCCAACGCCCTCGACGGCTACCAGTTCAAGGAATGGATTATGAGCACCGACCTGGAGAACGAGGACTTCAACAATACGGACAAGTGGGAGGTTGTATCTACCGAGAATCCATACACCTTCGTCATGGATCAGTCAAAGCACATCCGTGCCGTGTTCATCCACCGAGGCTCTATCAACTACTCCACCCGTGGTGCCAACTATGGTATCACGCCCGAACGTCAGCAGGCACTTGTCGACGGCACCTTCCTTGTGGCAGAGAACCGTTCTATGTATAAGGGCGAGGGACTCACGCTGCGTCAGTGGGAGGATGAAACCCTGGAGTGGTATGATGACGTCAACAAGACTGCCGATCCGAAGGTGGACCGCTTCTTCGACGTCAGCTGGCGCACCATCAACGAGGGCTACACACCATCGTGGGCAAATATGAAGAACCCTGCCGTGCCTGGTGGCGCAGGTGCAGACACCAACCCTGTGCTCAAGTCGCGTGCAGCCACCGGTTCGCCTATCAATGTGTATGCAGACTTCACCGAGAACAACTACTCGCTCCTCGACGTATCAACCCGCAAGGGAGTGCCTGTGCGCTGGTATTTCGGCAAGAGCAATGGTGCACCTACCATGGAGGGACGTGGCAACACGCCTCAGCTGGTGTCGCAGGCACTTATCAAGAAAAAGACCTACGCACTGAACAATAGTGGCGAGACAGAGGATGTCTACCACAACGAGATGATCGACGTGCCGCTGAAGTTCAACAATGTGAGTGTGAACAATGCCGGTCGTGCCGACGAATACGCTGTTGTATCCCCAGATGCAACAACACACACAGCACGGTTCACCCTCACGGCAACCAAGGGTATGCGTGTTCATGTGCAGACCAATAGCGTCAACGATGTGGTGCAGATTGGAGCAGAGGGCGATCCTAACATAGTCTTAGGTCATGCATCCGACGTGCTGGAGTATCGTGGCTCCGATGCCGAGGTTCCTGTCTACCTCACTCCTGCCGAAGGTACTACCGACATCGTCCTCGACTACATTCAGGCTACCTACTACCCACGCATCCAGAAGCCTATCGTCAGTCTGCTGTCGGCAGACGATAGTGAGGATGGCAATGTGCGTATTCAGGTCAATACCTCTGCCAACCCAACAGCCCGACGCTACTACACCAAGGATGGCAGTACACCCGATCCTACCAAGCTGGTCGGCAATGGCGGTACGACATACGAGATGGTGGGTGACTTCATCAACATTCAGCAGAGCGAGGTGCCTGAAAACGGAATGCAGATTAAGGTACTGGCAGTCAGTGACGACCGTCCAGACTCCGAGATTGCAACCCTCGACCTCAACGCCTACGACCCTAACCTTGGTCTTGCCACATACGTGTATGACTCGCGCATTACCGACATCCACGAGGACCGCATCTTCCAGAAGTTGAAGGCTGACCATAAGGGGCACTTCAACCTGATGTCCTACGACCTCAACCCAGCCGCAGGTAAGATCCCAGAAATCATCACCACCAAGACGACCGTATTCGTCACCTCCGATGCTGTGCGCGAACATGCCATGACTGCGCTCACTACACCGGCTGACCTCTCGGCACAGGGACAGAAGTTCATAGTCGAGCCCCTCATCGTGGGCACACCTCTTTATATCTCGTGGAAGGATAATGCCACTTCTGGCAACGACTGGATCGATATTCCATGGGCAAACCGCCATGATGTCAATCCTGCTACTCCTACGAGCCCGGCTACCATCACCTATACAGAGTATCTGCGTAGTATGAAGAAAGCCGTGATAAGAGATGATGCTGACAAACCTGTGGATCAACAGCGAACCTACGAAGATTACTACCATGACCAGATTACAGCTGCCGGCGGCAAGTACATCCTTGCCTTCTACGACGGTATGCTGCTCGATGGCAACAAGGTATGTATCTCAAACACCACGGACAACGCTCCTGAGAACCTCAGTGCCAATGGTACACAGTTGGTATTCAATGCTACCGAGCTGCTGACACGTATCACGGAAGTTGATGGCGTTAAGACTCCAGCCGATGTCAGCTCCATCAACAAGACCCTTCTTGCGCTGATGGCTCCGTCGAAGAATCCTCAGCTCATCGATGTCAAGATGAGCTATACCGAGGAGGTTATAGACTATAAGCCCGATGCACTGGGTTGGATAGCCATGGACGCGCCTATGCTGTCGGCTCTATCCGACGGTCTCAGCGTAATGTCTATGCCATATCTGTCTAAGACCTATCCGCAGTTCGTAGCTAGTACCATTGATGGCAAGGGCGAGGTCGAGGTGACAAACGTGCTGACATGGAAAAACGATGCTGATGACAACAAGGAAGTGCTCGGAGGCTTGGGCGTGAAGGACCTTGCTACGATCATCACGGTTAAGAACACTGCCGATGAGATTGCTGCTGGCTTGGATCCAAACTTCAGCCGCACCTACCGCATCGAGTACAACATCCTGCTCGACGAACTCACCTTCCACAAGGTTGATGGACATTGGGTAAGCTACGAAGGCGACGAACTCTGCCACATCGAAGAAACAACAGAGGGCGGTAATCCTTCGTTCCACCTCATAGGTCCTATCAACTATGGCATCAAGGACGTGTGCTTCAACGGTGAAAGCATCAATGCGGAAGGCTTCTTGATAAAGAGTTCTCCATTGCACGAAACCAAGACAGGTGGCCAGTGGATGGAGGCGCAATTCTATTGGGGCTTCAAGGACTGCTACAAGTTAGACTTGTCGCTTGCCGGTATCACGGAGTATGATGGCGACATCAAGGTGAGATTCTACCGCCACCAGGCAACGTCTCCTGAGATTGTCTCTACCAACATCTACGACGACATGATTGTGGAACCAAACGGCGAGTTCGTGATGGAGTTCAACTCCGTGATGCACGAGGTGCGTCTGCCGGGCAAGTACGATGACCGCGATGTGGAATGGACTGCACACATCATCCCTGATGACTTGGACAATGGCGTCACATACGAGAATATCAAGAACAACTTCCGCGATATTGACACGTACGATACCAGTGCTCACCAGATTCTTCTTTCTGCCCAGGGCGGAAGCAACACCCTAACCTTCCAGTACTGGCACTTGGAGGAGGGCAAGAAGTACTGGCTGCACATTCCGTTGCACATCCTGCGTGGATTTGTGGGCGAGGGTACACCATACGAATATCCTGCAAACCTGGCTGATCGAAACGATTATGAAAAGTTCATGTCCGTTACCAACTATGTGGGTACAGACAGTAAGACTGTTCCCTACTTCGACATCCCGTTCACTGTCAAGAAGACCGAATACAACCACATGGCATTCAACTACATTGTCAATAGCAACAAGTGGTGGGATGCTTACAAGGAGAGGGGCTCTGCAACATGCGCCAAGGATATGCCAGACTACGCCAAGTGGGACGGAGACTTCTCTGCCGGTATCAATAAGATAAAGGCACTTGGGGTTGGTCACGATCATTTCTATATGCATGTGCAGAAGGATTTGGATGCCAAATACACCTACACAGGAAAAGACGACTTTAACAATCCTGGACTCATTCAGATCAAAGTTAGCGACTTCTCTATTATAGGTGAAGGCTGCGACAGCACTATCATTACAGCAGAACCTGCCCAATATGGTGAGGAGGATAGTTTTTCAGGACTTTCCGAGAGTAACAACAGATCTACTCTCCATCTCGATGGCAGCAGAATCTATGTTCAAGGAATGACATTGCAAAACACCCAGACGGGTACGAACGTGGACGGACAGGAGTATCCTGCCCTCTTCGACCACGGCAACCGCAACACCTACTACGATGTGAACATCGATGCCTTTGAGGAGACATTCGCCATCTTCGGAAACAATACCTATTTGGAGAATTGCAAAATCAGCGGTTATGGTGACTTCATCGTGGGCAGTGGTGATGCATGGCTCGAAAAGTGTAACATCTTCCTGCGTAACCGTCCGCACATCAACCTCTGTGCACCGTCTACCAAGGCTACCAACAAGTGGGGCTTTGTGTTCAACAACTGCATCATCGACCGCGAGGCTGGAGCCAGCAACGTGACCGACCACAACTGGACGCTGGCTCGTCCGTGGGGCGGATATGACGAGGTGCTCAAGTCACCCGCCATGACGCTGCTCAACACCCAGCTCAAGGTGCTGCCTACCAATGCAGGCTACACCAGCCTTACCGATGGTCTCCGTCTGCGATTCCACGAATACAAATCTTATCAGACGGACAAGCAGCATCTGCTCGACCTCAGTGTGCGCTCCGTCACAGCCTGCAACGGTGCCGAGGATAGCGACGTGCCTGCACTCCGTGACAACGAGGCTGCAGAGTACTCTATCCAGAATGTCTTCGGTCGCGACAACGACGGTTACGACCCGCAGGCGCTGACCAAGCAGGCTCAGGCTCCGGTGCTGGCCAACGATGGTATGGTGCTGCATTGGAAGGCTAACAAGGAGGATCTCTGCTATCTGGTTTATTATCTGGGCGATGGCGATAAGCCAGACTGGCAGCATGCCATGATGTTCTGCTGCGTGCCGGGAGTGGAAAAGGATACGAAGACAGGCAAATATCCTGAAGAGGCATACTGCTACCTCACCAACCACGACCTCAGCCCTATCTTCCGCACGGGGAATACCGACAAGCCTATTGCCTTCTCCGAGCTGTGGTACGGCAAGCGTAAGGTGAATGGTTCGGACGAGGCATACAACGACAACGACATCATCCCTGGCATGGGCAAGGCATCACCATCGCGTCTGTGGTTTGCTGTTCGTGCAGCCAACCAGATGGGTGGTCTCTCGCCTATATCCAATGAGATTATGTACCACGCTGCAACCCAGTATCGCACCACTATAACATCTGGTGGTGTGAAGAAGGGTGATGAGACAGGTAATGCCTACTCTACCATCTACCTCGACTTCCAGGCTCTTGCACCTAAGGGAGTGAAGGCATACGCACTCACCGACGTATATTCAGATGGTGGCGACGGTACTGCAGCAACCACTCTTACCTTCACACGTGTAAACGACAATGACAACCATCAGGATGTGGTTTATGCTAACCAAGGTTACCTCATCTATGGTCCATATGGAAAGGACGAAGGCAAGACTTCTATGAATCACGTATTCATCGAGACTACTGCAGAGCCAAGCGTTAAACTCAACTCTTACCTCTCAGGTACGGTGGGTGAGTTCAAGAATCACGTCGAAGAACAGGGCCTGGGTGAGACCAACGAACAGGCTTCTGATGGTCAGGGCTGGTCTATCAACCCTGTTGACTACAAGAGCATCTCCAAGGGCAACGTCTCTGCCTTCACGCTGCAGAAGCACAATGAGTTAGGCTTCTATAAGTTCACGGGTACAAGCCTCAGTCACCACCGTGCGTACCTTGATGCAGATGTGGCAGCCGAAGTCCTTGTGAAGCAGGGTTACTCACTGCAGATGGCTCAGGAGATGCTCTCTCGTGGCGTGAGCATCAGGATAGTGGAGAGCGACGGTAGGGTAGATGATATCACCTCTGTCTTCATGGATGCAGCAGAGCGGCATGGTGTCTATGACCTCATGGGTCGCAAGATACAACCTGCACAGATGCAGCCAGGCCGCATCTACATCGTGGATGGCAAGAAGTCGTTCTGCAAGTAATGACCCACTAAGACAAAGAAATTAATCTTTGTGTGTTAGGGAAAGAAATTATTCAGAAATTATTCATTAATTCTTGGAGTTTTGTCTCGAGGGAAATACAAATTTCTGAATAATTTCTTTCCCTTTTTTAGTCAATTGCATTGTGGGGGAGTACTTG
>JAGHUS010000039.1 GCA_018064685.1 Bacteroidales bacterium
ATGAACGTAGGCTCCACCAACACCATCGTCTATACCATCTACAAGGAGTGTGGCATAACACCAGCAAAAGACATCGCCCAGCTTATGGTTGCCGGCATCATAGCTGACACCGATTCGCTCACAAAGTCAACGACTACTGCTGCCGACTCGCTCGCCCTCAGCCAGCTCTGCGAGATTGCTCAGTTCCCGAACCTCAGCGAGCTCACACAGGGCATCAATGCTGCGCTTAGCTCGTATATCGGCATGACCGATGAGGAGATATTCCTCAGCGACCTCAAGAAGTATGAGATAGGCGGTGTGAAGCTTGCCGTGGCAAGTCTTGATGCAAACGAGGCGATGCACATTGACGAGATGTGCGAACGTATGCGTGCCATCATGCCTGCTGTGCAACAGAAGCTCGGTGTGCAGATGGTGTTCGCCAAGATGGAAGAGAAGTTCATACACCCTGACGTCCTGGATTCCAATGGTGCTCCTACCGTCACCTACATCACCCACGTCCCATACTACGGTGAGGGCGCAAAGGCAGTGGCAGAGGCAGCCTTCGGTGAGACAAAGCACGAAAACTGTGTTGTTCTCGACCGCAAACTATCCCGTAAGACGGACTTCATCCCAGCCATCACAGAGGTGCTGGAGAAAAAATAAAAGTTATGCTCTTTTCGCCACTGTACACATGAAAGCATTCAATACAGCGGGTACCTGCCGCCCAAATGAACACTATATGGTGGACATCACCGAACGCTTGGGAATCATTCGCAAGATGGTTGTCAAGGGTGACTATTTCTGTATAAACCGTGGTAGGCAGTATGGCAAGACTGCCACATTGAAAGCCATAAGCAGTACCCTTTCAAATGAGTACTGCATTTTCAATATCAGTTTTGAGACAGTAGAAGATGCTTGCTTTAAGGATGAAAATCGTCTTTATGCAAAATTCATAAGCCTTGTTGCCCGTTCATTTATGTGGACTCCTTTGGAGGGGCTTGATTCCGTTGTTGCAGAAATGATAGTCGAAAGCTCAAAAGAACATAAGACTGGCTACATGGTAAGTTTCTGCTTCAACAAGAATAAGCAGTCCGGTCTCTTGCCACCAGTAGAACTCAATAGTCGCACTTTGATCGAGGCGATTGTATAAGAAAACTGAAAGAATCACTATAACAGCTCTATACGAGGATCGATACAACCAAACAAAATGATTTAGAAAAAAGGATAAGACAGAATATGAAAAAGCTCATTATGATTATGATGGCAATCTGCATGATGTTTGCGCAGAAAGCCTATGCCGAATACTCAGAAAACTATTTTGAGGCTAATCTGAAGAGTGGCCAGAGTGCATCGTTCAATCCGGACAAAGAGTGGCTGGAGTTCTGGGTCTGCTATTACAACAAGGCGGGTTATGACACCTACCTCACATCGGGCATCTACATCTATGTCGATGGCGAGCAGATAGCCGTTGTCAACCCAGACATCTATGGCCAAGGTAAAGACTATGCGGATTTTGGAAAAGACGGCGTGGGCAAAGAAGTGTCTGGCAGCTTCGACTCTAAGAAAAATGGCAAAATCTATTATTACGCCAAGAAGTGCGGCTACAACACCGGGCATTGCGGCAACGACGCATGGGTAGACGTGCGCATCAAGTTCGACCACTACAGCTATGGGGCGAACCACACAGTGAAGTTCGGAGCCTACTTTGTACCTAACCGTGATAAACAGCAGTGGGGCGAGGAGTCCTTCTCCATCTCCACCAACTGGACACCGGTGGCAGGCAGCAGTTCCGATGCCGTGATGAGCTCATCTGGCAACCACGTGGGCACCTACAAGTTCAAGCATGGTGACTACTCCAACAACCAGCATGTCAATATCTATGCCAGGGACATCACCTTTCCAAAGGTCGATGGTCAGACGGTCAAGAACTGGGGATGGGTCACCCAAGGCACCCCGCTTGGAGAGCAGGTCAACGGCACCAGCGGAAAGGACTATACAGCCTCCTTCAAGGTCAACAGCAACTACGTGCCTCAGAAGATCTATCCACGCATCACGCTTGATGGCAAGGGAGGCTCAACATACCACCACCGAAGCACAGCGAAGTGGACAGCTCACTATCCTCGCGCCAAGAAGGTGACAGTAGAGCCCAACTACTGGACCAAGGAGGTCAAGGTGGCATGGGAAAGCGAAGTGTACGAGCAGGAGAAGAGCGCCCTCTCAACTGATGGCGTGTGGATGATATGCCGTAAGGAGAAGGGCAGCAACGAGACGAAGTTCCTCAAGTCGGTAGGCTACAAGGACCACCAGTGCAAGCTCCCGTCAAGCGATGCGCCGAAATATGACAAGGAATACACCTATTACGTTAGTTTCGTGCCCAAGTCCTGGGGTACGGACTACGACTCGCGTGCCAGCGAGTACTATGCAGAGGACCTGGCATCAAGTGCAAAATGCCAGATGGTGCGCAACTTCAGCGTGACAAGCCTCGATGCGTCTATCAATGCCACAAGTCTGCATTTGGACTGGGACTGTTCAGCCATGCAGCTTGATGCTCCTGCCCGCTTCGAGATACTGCAAAGCGTCAACGGAGGTGACTGGGTGACCATCTCAGACAATATCGTGACCGAGAAAGGCAAGGTCAGCTATTCCTACGATGGGACAGTCAACAATGCTGCGGACCTTTATGCCTACAAGATCAGGATCGAAATGCTGGAGTCGGTCTTCACTTCGAATGAAAAGACGGCCTACAGCACCTCCCTCTCGCATATCACCGACCTCGTTGCCACCAAGGGCGCATACAACAACAACGTAACGCTGCGCTGGGATGTGGCACAGGTGGATGAATCCAACACCTACTTCCGCATTGAGCGCCGTGTGCATACCGAGGGTAGCGAGGAGTCCGGCTGGCGGGAACTTGCCAGCATGCAGGGGCAGGACGACACCTACAACTATGTTGACAACACCGCCATGAATGGCATCTTCTACGACTACCGTGTCACCTCGTTCTGCAAGAACAGTCAGAAAGAGGCAGTCAACGAGAATTCCCTCACCGACATCGGTTTCTGCACACAGACAGGCACCATCTCGGGTAAGATAGCCTTTGACGGCGGTACAGCCGTAGAGTCGGTACGTGTCATTTTGGAGCGCACCGATGCCACCTCAACAAGCACAGGACAGGCTCACACAGGCTCGGCACAGTCACTGGCATGCGACGCTTCAGCCAAGGCACTGGAATGGGACCTGGATGCTGCAAAGTTCGACAAGGTGTTCGGCACAGGACAGTACACCGTACAGATGTTCGTGTCGCCAGATTCCATCACACAGAGCGCTGACAACATATTGTTCCGCATCGGCGACCATGCCCTGAGACTCGGCAACTATGATGCCATTGAGGGCACTTTTGCCCTTGTGCACAGCCATAACGGACAGGACACTGAGATTACGGGCGTCAGCATCGCAGCCAATGGATACAGCCACCTGACACTTGCAGCAGCCGATGGCACATGGACCATCATCACCATCTCGGGTGAAGAGGTGCATACAGGCACACTGACAGCAAGTCAGACCAAGGCCGACGCACAGATGTCAGACACACATTTCGAGGCAGGCAGCCACCTGAACGGCAACCTCGATGACATACGCATCTATAGCCGAACACTGACACAGGCCGAAGTGGAACGTGACTACAACCATTACCTCTCAGGCAAGGAGAAAGGCCTGGTGGCCTATTGGCACTTCGATGACGGCTTCAACGACCAACATGAGGCATACGACCACTCTTTCACCTCAGGCGATGCCAACAATAATCATGTGAGCATCAACGCCGCTGAGTTCAACAGCCTCGTACCAGATGCCAGCCAGCTCAGCTATGCAGCCGTGACCGATGCCAACGGCGACTACCTCATCCAGGGAGTGCCATACTACGAGGGCGGCACCAACTACACCGTGCGCCCTATGCTCAACATACACAACTTCTCGCCTGCATCAAAGACTGCTTACTTCAGCGACAACTCGCTGGTGTTCGGTGGCACAGACTTCACCGATGTCAGCTCGTTCCCAGTGAGCGGCTACATCTACTACGAGGACACCAACTGCCCTGTGGATGGTGTCACCATTAGCGTTGACAGCAATCCTGCTACCCGCGATGGCAATCTCGTCACCACAGATGCCAACGGCTACTTTGAGATCAACGTACCTATTGGCAATCACTATATCACTGTGAGCAAGTCGGGCCATGAGTTTGCCGCTCAAGGTCGCTACCCCGCATCGGGTCTGCACCGCTTCGACCGAGAAGTGCGCAACCTCACCTTCACCGATCAGACGCTCATCACCCTTGCAGGACGCATCGACGGTGGTCAGGTGGAAGACAAGAAGCCACTCGGCTTCGGATCGTCGCTCAATAATATCGGTCGCGCCGAGATTACCCTGACCTCGCCTTATATGCTCAACGCAGGCAAAGCGGTGACAGGCAATTCGGTGCAGTTCGTTCCTGCCACCGAGGTTCGCCATTTCGACATTGCCACCCCGAGTGTGCAGTCACCTGCTCATACAGGCGCCGGCTCCACCGATGCCGTGAGCACCATCACCATCGTCACCGACTCACTCTCGGGCGAGTTTGCTGTCAAGCTGCCACCGCTCGACTACCGCATCCAGAGCATTAGGGTGCGCAGCAATCCTGATTTGCAGTTCACCAACGTTCAGTTCCCCGAGGTACTGAATGCTACCAATGTCGATTTCGCTTACAAGGACTCGCTTGAAGCCGGTGGCCCATACTTTGAGTACAACACCGACTACAAGCTGGCATACATTGCCGAACCAAAATTCTCTATCATCGACAAGAGCGGCGCTTCTGGTGCCTATGGCGAGAAGGCTTACACCTACTACGAGAACGAAGATGACGAGGAAGAGAAGTCGCTTGACCTCTATACCTCGACTGATGGCAAAATACAGTACACCTACGGCTACCCTATCTTCTTGCAGATGAATCGCTACAAGATGAGTGTCGATGGCTACGAGGAGTATCATAACTTTGATGCCAACCGTCAAAAACCTCTCGTGTCTAAAGTTCCGTTGGAGGGCGTCACTGTGACCATCAGCAACGAGATGGCTGCCGGCAACTACATCAGCCTTGAGACAGGCGAACTGCTGGAGGTCGTAAATAATGTTTTTGAACTCGACTCGGTAGGTCACGCCGACTACGTCTTTGACGCCGGCTTCCCACGCGTCAGCGCTCCTCATACTCTGACGATGAATGCCAGCTTCAGTGTAGACGGCCTGGATTACGCATGGCAGCCCCAGGGCACAGTCGACGGCGTATTCCGTGGCATCGTGTTGGGTAATCGCACCTATGGCTCTAACTTCGTGACCTCAGGTCCTGACAAGGTGCTCATGGTACTGCGTGATCCTCCTGGAAGCAAGTCTTCCTCATCATGGAGCGCAGGTACGACCATCACCAACACTAAAGAAAGCAAGCGCATGCTGACCTTTCAAGAGGGCCTTGAATTGTCGAGCGACTTCGGCTTCAAGATGGAGACCGTGCTGGGTACTTTGGCTGCAGGAAAGATCATGTCCACCAAGTCACTCCAGACATTTACCGATGGCCTCTTGCTTACTGAGGTAAAGGCATGGAACCACAAGGAAGTCTATAGCACTACGATCAATCAGACCGTCAGCACCAGCGCCGATCCGCTGATGGTGGGGCCGGATGCCGACATCTTTATAGGCTACAGTTCCAACACCCTCTTCGGCAAGGCGCAGAAGTTAGGTCTTTTCAAGAGTACAACGGGAGGCCTTCCTAACCTGGCTGTCAAGGACATCATCGTCATGGGCGACACCATGACCACTGAGTTCTTCTACACACAGCGACACATTGAGACCATATTGATACCGCGATTCATGGAGTTGCGCAACAGCCTGCTCTTGCCTAAGGGTACAGTCGTGACCTCCAACAGCAAGCCGTACTTCCTTTATGTCTCGGATGTCGATGAGGATTCACCTCATTACGGCGAGGAAGGCTACTATCACCTTATTTCACCATCAACTACGGCAGGTCCTGTCTGTGCTGAGGACAGCGTGCTGTACTTCAACCAACAGATAGCCTTGTGGAAGCATGAGATGGCCTTGAACGAACAGGCCAAGCTCAAGTGCATCGGCGATCCAAGCAAGTACAATCAGGAGAACCTGAGTTTCAGCAGCAACACCACCGTTACCAACTCGACCACCGTCTCCAATACCCACCATGATGACGACTATTTCGATATGACCGCCAACAACTCGCTCAAGTTCAAGAGGTCGTTCAAGATTGATGATATAGGCGTCGACATGCAGACGACATACTCCGAGACAGGCTTTTGGCATACGGGCGATGGCAACGATTCGATCAAGAGCACAACCTACAGCTATACCTTGCAGGATGGCGATCCATACGATGCCATCACCGTCGATGTCTATAAGTCCCCCGACTATGGCAGCCCGCTCTTCGTGACCCGCGGTGGTCAGACCTCAGGCCCTTGGGAGCCACAGCATGTCACCAGGTATGCTGTACCGCTTGGCACTGAGATTTCAGCCGCTACGATGAAGAACTATGTGCCTCGCATCTATAGCAAGGGCGATGACATCCTGACCAATGTGCCTAACACCCAGCCTGCACTGGTACACCTGACGCTGGTCAATGAGTCGGAAACGGGTCGCCCAGGCAGTTTCCTTTTCCGCGTCAATCCGAAATCAAATACCGAGGGCGTTGCAGTCTCCGTTGGCGGACAGCCTATGATGACAGGACAGAGCTACTGGCTGCCGGCCTCCACACCATACGACATGGTGGTCGAGGTCCGCTCTGTGGATAAAGCGCAACTCGACTGCGACCTTGAGTTCCAGCTCATTGATAATAGCCAATCATCGAGTGCCGGCCCACTTGGTGATAACTTTGCCTCATACCCTGTCCGCATCAGTTTCGTTCCTGGCTCAAGTCCTATAGACATTGCCGCCGACAGGCCTATCATGAACAGTGTCAACGGTACGGAGGTCAACTTGACGTTGAACGGCTACGACCTCAACCTGGAGAACTTGCAGGAGGTGCATCTGCAGTATCGTGGCGAGAGCGATGCCGCATGGACCACCGTCAAGCGATGGATGTGTAAAAATAACCCTTCGACAGGTTCAGGGCAAGCTCCAGATGAAAACGTGAACGATGATGAGGTGCTGAAGACCAGCAACGTGGTGTTCACGCTCGACATGGCTAACTCCAAGGTTTATCCTGACCAAACCTACTACTTCCGTGGCTGCACCCTGAGCAAGTACGGCAACGAGGCGGTTTGGTACTACAGCGACGAGGTGACCATGCTCAAGGATATGCTGCCGCCGGCACTCTTGGGCAACGTATCGCCAAGCAATGGAATCTATAATTATAACAGTGAGATATACCTCAACTTCAACGAGGACATCCGCTCAGAGCTCATCAACAAGCTGGACAACGTCAAGCTCCTCGGTGAGCTGAATGACGGCAAGATCAGTCACGAGATTTCACTGTTATGCGACGGCGGCGAGGGCTACCGCACCGAATCGAAGCTGCCGTTGCCAAGCAACTGCATGGCAGTGAACACATGGTTGAAATGGACCGGCGAACCCGGCAGCATCGTAGCACACGGCACAGCATCAAAAAACATGAGCATCGGAGTGGCAGACGAGACGGGTAGGTTCTATGTCAAGGTGGGCGAGGGTGTCTACTATAGCGAGAAGAGATTGCCTAAGAATGAGTGGCTATTCCTCAACGTATCGTTCGACGGCTACGACGAGAGCAAACCAGTGGTCAATGCCAACTATGCAACTGCTGACGAGACGGTGTCGCTGATGATTGACCAGATTATTGAACCTATCGTTCCCGTACCTGCTAACGTGGTGGTGGGCTACCAGTTCGGCGGCTGTATCCATGACCTTTGCATCTGGGACTATCCGCGTCCGTTTAATGTTGCTGTCAGCGAAAGCGAGAAGAACTTTAACCAGTTCACGCCTCATCTCATAGCATGCTGGTCGTTTGAAGAAGGTCACGGTCAGATTGCCAGTGAGAAGGTCAGCGAGATGAACCTCATCGTGGGCGAGGGCTCACGCTGGCATCTCGAAAACACCAACTACTCGCTGCGCATTGGCAAGGACAAGCCTGTGCAGATTGTGCCATCATCATCGGCAGTGACCCATGATGACGAGGATTACCTCCTCCAGTTCTGGTTCCGCTCTGATGCCAGGGTAAAAAACACAGTAGTCGACGGTGTGCGTCCAAATGTCTGCAACACAGGCAACAACTCTACTCACCTTGCTGTTGACCCCGAGACCGGTCATCTCTGCGTGGAGGTGGCAGGAGAGATCAAACTCGTGCTGGGTCAGAAGGATGTGTGCGACAATCAATGGCACAACTTCTCGATGATGGTACATAAGAGCACCAATGCCAACGCCAACTTCTACATTGACGGCAACAACGTGGGCCAGATAGCCTCTGCCCGCATCTCCAACCTCATTGGCCCTCTCGTCTTTGGCGGCAACGGCTGGAGCGGCTACATAGACGAAGTGCGCGTATGGCACGGCAAATACACCGATGAGCTCATCAACAGCACACTCTATACACGCTTCAACACAGATAACTCGCAGTTGGCACTCTACTATCCGTTCGAGGTGGAGGAACTCGATGAGTACAACCAGTCACAGATGCACTTCTCGCCTGTAGACCGTGGCACATACGGCGAAGGCGAGACGCACATGGTGGCAACCGTCTTCGGTGACAGCCAGGCAGAACTCACCAGCACTAAGGATATCGCTCCCGCCCTGCACAGCATGCCTGTCATGCAAGACGTGAAGTTCGACCTCGTCTGCTCTGACCGTCGCGTGGCGCTCAACATCACTGAGGACCCAGCTCGCATCGAGGGCTGTACGCTGGTGGCAACCGTTCGCGATGTGCGTGACAAGGCTAACAATCCTATCACACCGATCAGCTGGTCATTCACAGTCATGCACAACTTTATTCAGTGGAACACTCCATCGGTTTCTGGCATCTTCACAAAGTTTGATGTCGATAACAACCGGATCCATTATCCTGCCCTTATCCGCAACAATACGGGTATGATTCAGGAGTGGTCGCTCGATGGTATGCCATCATGGATTCAGGCTGACGCAACCGGAGGTATCCTTATGCCTAACGAGCAGAAAGTAATAGATCTCAGCATCCTGCCATCGGTAGGTATAGGTACGCACGAGGGATACATCTATCTGGTAGAGAGCAACGGCATCAGCCACAAGCTGCCTTATTCGTTCACCTACCTGGTCAACGATCCGGGATGGGAGGTTTCCGAGAGCGATTATGCCAACTCGATGAACATCATCGGACAGGTGGAGAAGGACGGCATTAAGATGGAGAACTCATACAGCCGCATAGCTGCCTTCGATGAGGACGGCTACTGCGTAGGTACTGCCACTCCGCGCTATGAGTCCCGCTATGATGCATACTTCTATTACCTCACCGTCTATGGCAATCAGGCTTCTGACAAGCCGCTTCATTTCCGATACTACGATGCACAGACAGGCATCATCTATCCTTCGGTAGATCTCTCTACTGCCAGCGAACTCACCTTCACTCCCGACAAGGTCTATGGTACCATGTCCGAGCCAATCATCTGGTATCTCAACAACCGTATTGAGCAGACGTTGGATATGCGCAGCGGATGGAACTGGGTATCGCTCAACACTATCGAGGAGGAACCCGCCCAGAAGGTCTTCGGCGAATATCTGTCGAGCAATGCCGAGGAAGACCAGTGTCTCCAGGTCATCACGGGCGATGACGTAGCCATCCATGAGGGTAAAGAATGGGGCGGCACACTGAAGACCGTGAAGTCGGGCACCATGTACAAGGTGGAGATGGCCGGCAACAACCAGATGCACCGCATAGGTGAACCAGCCAACAACTACCGACAGGCCATCGACATACGTCCGCTGTGGAACTGGCTTGGTGCAAACGTATCAACGAACATGGCTCTCACCACCGCCATGGCAGACATGCACCCTGCTGAAGGCGATGTCATCAAGAATCACAAGCAGATGGCAATCTTCTCTGGTGGTGGCTGGGTAGGTCCGCTTACCACTATAGAGCCAGGCGTAGGCTACTTCTATTATTCAGCCGACGCTGACGCCAAACAGTTCACCTATCCTACTACGGCATCTTCCACAGGCAGGATGATGGCAAAGAGCACAAGAGCCCGTACTGAGCTTGTCGAAGTATCATTGTCATACACCGGCACCATGACCCTTGTGGCAGCAATAGAGAATAAGGGCGAGCGCATGGCCGACTGCACACTCTCGGCATTCGACTCTCAGGGCAATCTGCGTGGCACTAACGTTACTCAGGACTCCGATGGACGCCACCTTATATATATAGTATTACATGGCGATGAGCCTGAGACGCTAACTTTCCGCGCCGCCATCGGCTCTGGTGAGAATAGGCATGAGGTAACCTTCAACGAGACCCTCACCTTCGGCGACGGTGAGACGGTTGGCAGAATGTCAGCACCTCATATCTTCTCGTTTGACGCTACTGCCATCAGCACCGTCACAGCCGATGCCGCCGGCGCGTCAACCTACGACCTCCAAGGCAGAAAGGTGAACAGCGAAGCACTGGAAGCCATACCTCACGGCATATACATCCGTAATAACCAGAAGGTACTGAAGTAATCCCAGCCTTTCGGTGGATGATAAAGGGCTGTAGGCCCTCTATAAAAGCATAGTTCTTATAACATCAAAACTATTCTTTACCAAATCTTCAGAAATCAGAATCAAGAACATTCCGGCTGACTGTCTGATGACAAAACGCCAATGGTCAGTCGGGATGTTTCTGTATAAACATACTGTTTTCGTCCAAATGTAGGGTAAAAACCATAGATTTGGACAAAAGAGCATCTGTTCTCTTGATCTACACCTCCGAGCACATAATGCCGATACCGGAAGACGAATAAAATCAATAAAGCAAATACAGAAATAACAAAAAACAATATGAAAAAGATGTAAGCATCCAGTAAAATACACATTGTAGCAGTTGTAGAACTGTTGTACCTTTGCCCCCGCAATAGTGCAACAGAACTATAACTGCTATTTTTATGACCAAGGAAGAATTTGTAGCACTACAACCGCATCACCAGCAGAGTGGCAAGAGTTTGAAGAAGTTTCTACAGGAAGTAGGCGTATGCTACTCCAAGTACAACTATTGGAACAAGAAGTTCAAGGAAGAAGACCAACCACATGAACTTGCCCCCATCATGTTCACCGAACCAAGAGGTTACAACTCCATGCCCCAGAGACAAGAATTCACCTGTGATGTCCCATCCGGAGCAACATTTCTGTTTCCAAACGGTCTTAGAGCCCACTTCGGAAGCGGAACAGAGACAATGCTCATGAGTCTGTTGGAAAGAAGCCTCTCTGACCATGTTCTGCCTTAACGACACCATGCGCTATTATCTGTGTCCTTCAAAAACGGACATGCGCAAA
>JAGHUS010000145.1 GCA_018064685.1 Bacteroidales bacterium
GGCGGCTCTGGAGGAAGCGGGTGAAGGTGGCACGACTCATCTCAACCATCCCGGCGAGCTGATGTTTGGACATGAAGATGTCAGTGTTTTTCATATAATAATACCTTTGTGTTTGACGATACAAAGATACGAAAAAATAGGCAGAATAGCAAGAAATAGGAGAGAAAATATGGGAACTATATATGATTTGACCTAGGGTGTCATTCCGACGTAGGGCTTTTGCCGACGGGCAAAAGCCCTACGTCGGGATGACAATGCAGGTGTGGGTCAAATAGTATATAATTACCATTCTTTTTAGGAGATTAAGTTTCCCTTAAAAGAGCTTCGTGTGCTTCGTGCCTTCGTGTGATATGAATCCGAGGACTGTTTGACGTGCGAAAAGCGGTGCTTTTTTTAGCATATTTTATAAAAAATGCATCGGAAACGTGATTTTTTTGCAAATTATAACGGTTGTTTGGCAAATAATTAGTAAATTTGCGCACAATAAATACCATTAAGAAAAGGCAGTTTTACGCGTGTGTGCATGTACACCCCACAATCCGAACACAGGGCACACAACTGAAGAAAGGCGGAAAACGAGACGAAGCGCCAACACTAACTAACAACCGACAAGGCGCCACTAACCGAGAGAAACTAAAACAAAACAAATAACAATAAATCAATTTTAAACTGTATGAGAAACCGTTTAAGCAAAATGGGTAAGTCGGCATCATGGATGCTAGTCTTGCTTGCTGCGTGCGGCGTTACATCTTCATGCAAGGACGAGTACTTCTATGATGACGAGAAGCCATCGTTCCTGAACTCCAGCATCTACCAGAGCTTGGAGAGCCAGGGCAACTACAAGTACTACCTGCGTCTCTTGGGTGACCCCGATGTAAACCCCACAAATGCACGACCTCTGACGGAGGTCCTGTCACGTACCGGTTCGCGAACCGTGTTTGTAGCTGACGACGAGGCATGGGAGAAGTTCTTCGCCAACAACGACACCCTGCCCGAGTCAAACCCCTGGCACAACGCCACCAGCTATGAGAGGCTGAGCGTGGCGCAGAAGAAGCTGCTGATGAACACCAGTATGCTGCGCAATGCCATCGTAATGGAGAACCTGGCCAGCAACCTGGAGAACGGTTCGATGACCCGTGGTGAGTTCATGCGCCGCGAGACTGAGGTTACGGCTACCGACTCCATCACCTTCCTGGACGGACACTCGCTGCCCACCAACTACAACATAGGCAACGAGGAGAAGGACTACTGGTGGCGCTTCCGCGCCGAGAACGGCGGTAAGGGCCTCTACCTGGTGAACGACTCTTCGGCCAGCATGATGGTACACTTCACCAACGAGCACCTGAAGAAGAACCAGGTTACGGACGAGGACTTCAAGATCTTCATGAACGAGCCCCGCAACACCGAGGACGTACACATCTACGGCGCCAAGCTGCTGGACAAGGATGGCGTGTGCGAGAACGGATATGTAAACAAGACATCGAAGGTCATCACCCCATTGTGCAACATGGCCGAGCTGATTCGCACAAACGGCGAGACGAACATCTTCAGCCACATGCTGGACCGCTGGTCGGTGCCCTTCTACAACAGAACCGTGACACGTGCCTACACCGACATCATGGCCGAGCGCGGCATCGCATGGACCGACTCCATCTTCACGAAGCGCTACTTCAGCGACCTGAGCTGGGGACACACGGCCCTGAACAAGGACCCCATGGGCAACAACTTCCGCGACGCAGCCTCTACGGATGTGACACTGAAGTTCGACCCGGGATGGAACACCTTCTATCACGAGGCTTCGAGCCCGCAGTATGACATGGCAGCCATGTACGTGCCCTGCGACACGACAATGCGCAAGTACTTCGCAAAAGGCGGCGGTGGCTGGCAGCTCATCCGCACCTACTACCTGAAGGAGGGTACGCCCGACGAGATCACCTACGAGAAGCCTGCCAACGACGAGGAGCTGTTCAAGCAGATCGACCAGATACCCTTGAGTACGCTGCGCTCGCTGATCAACATCATCATGTTCCCCAGCTTCACCGGCTCGGTGCCCAGCAAGATGACGAACCTGCGCGACGATGCCCAGGAGCAGATCTTCGACGCTGCTGACAAAGAGAACATCACGAAGACGCTGCTGGCCAACAACGGTGTGATATACCTGACAAAGAAGGTATGGGGACCTGCCGACTACACCTCGGTAGCTGCTCCTGCCTACATCAGCGGCACCAACCTGGTGATGCGCTGGGCCATCTACAACGGTTCGACCACCGCTACCGACTACATGCAGCTGAACTACTACGCCTACCTCAAGGCCATGCGTAGCCGATTTGCATTCCTGCTGCCCAGCGACAAGGGTCTGAAGTACTACTACGACCCCGTGAGCTTCACCAGCAAGAAGCCCCGCGTGCTGAGCCTGAACTACAAGAACGGCTCGTTCCCCATCAACGTGGGCAAGTATAACTACGACGCCGCAACGGGTACCATCGGCGAGAGCTACAGCCTGGAGAACATCAGCAACGACGAGGTGACGAACCGACTGAAGGACATCCTGGAGAGCCACACCATCGTGCTGGACAAGCTGGACTCTATCGAGAACGACGTGGACGAATACTACGTGGCTAAGAACTACGCACCCGTGAAGGTGACACGCGAAGGAAACAAGATCGTGAAGTTCCAGGGCGGTTTCCAGCTGGAGAACGAAGACCTGGGCATCGAGGGTTCGGTGAGCGAGAAGAACAAGGGTGTGTATACAGAAGTGAAGGGTATACGCGAGAACATCGTCACCGACAAGCACGCCTTGAACAACGGTAACACATACGTGCTGGACAGCCCCGTCATCCCCGCTTCGAAGAGTGTGTACAACAACCTGACACACAACGGACAGTATGACAGCCCCTACTACAACAAGTTCTACGAATACTGCTGCACGCCCAACGAGAACATCATCAAGGCTTGCGGACTTGTAGACGAGAAGAAGCTGACCCTGTCACAGCAGAAGGCTGAGATAAAGAAGTTCCAGCTGTTTGTGAACAACAACGACGCTGTGGACTACAACGTGCAGTTCTACAACAACTACCACTACACCCTGTTCGTGCCCACCGACGAGGCTATGGAAGAGGCTGTGGAGAACGGTCTGCCCACATGGGACAAGATTATACAATATTATAATGAATGCGTGGACGAGGACGGCAACAGCGCGCTGACAGCCCAGGACAGCCTCTACCTGCAGACTCAGATCACCTATCTGACCAACTTCGTACGCTACCACTTCGTGGACAACAGCGTATTCGTTGACAAGAGCAACTTCGGCAGCACCGACTACGTGACCTCAAGCTACGACAACGACAAGGGTCTGTTCATCAAGCTGAACATCAAGCGTGAGGGCGGCGTACTCTCGGTTAGCGACGTGGCCGGAGGCAAGTGGATGAACATCAGCGGCAAGTACAACGTGCTGGCCCGCGACATGGTATGCTCGAAGAGTCCCACCGGACAGAGCTCAATGAACTCTATCAAGATTTCTGCATCAAGCTTCACGGTTATACACCAGATACCCAGCGTGCTGAACCACACGAGCCTGAATGGCGGAAAGCACAACAGCGTATGGGCCAACCCCGCTGCTGCGCGTAAATATATGCAACGTTATGCAATCCATTAATACCATACTGCCATGACTAGATATTTCAAAATTCTAATACTCGGAATAATCGGCCTGATGGCCACTATTCCTGCCAGCGCACAGTCCAGACGTATTTCTGGTACCGTAAGCGATGCTATCGACGTGGTGATTGGCGCTAATGTGAAAGAGATAGACAAGAACAACCGTATCGTGAGCCAGGCCATCACTGACTACAACGGTAACTTCACCATGACCATCAAGGACCCCAAGAACACACTTGAGGT
This sequence comes from Bacteroidales bacterium, assembly GCA_018064685.1. Taxonomy (GTDB): domain Bacteria; phylum Bacteroidota; class Bacteroidia; order Bacteroidales; family Bacteroidaceae; genus Physcousia. Next base: position 3,901 of record JAGHUS010000145.1, read on the forward strand.
AAGCTACATCGGCTTGAAGAAATTCGTCACCACCATCGGTGCAAAGACTGTGTTCAAGATCAAGATGCAGGACAACACCAAGGAGATGAAGGTGGTGAACGTAACAGGTAAGAAGAAGGCTCCCACAACGGGTCTGGACATCCCCGCCCGTGAGTTTGCCGGAGCCGTATCACAGTTCAACATGGACGACATGGAGGGTTTGTCCTTCGAGAGTGTAGACCAGGCTCTGCAGGGTCAGATTGCCGGTCTGGACATCGTGGCCAACTCTGGTAACCTGGGTTCAGGTACTACCATGCGCCTGCGCGGTACCACTACTATTAATGGTAACGCACAGCCCCTGATCGTCGTCAACGACCACATCTTCGAGCTGCCCGACGACGCGCAGACCATCAACTTCGAGGATATGGACAACGAGGAGCAGTTCTCGACACTGCTGAACGTCAACACCGAGGACATCGAGAGCATCACCGTACTGAAGGATGCATCATCGGCTGCCAAGTGGGGTGTGAAGGGTTCGAACGGTGTCATCGAGATCAAGCTGCGCCGCGGTCGCCGTGGTCCCACACAGGTTAACTTCAGCTACAAGTTCAACGGCACATGGCAGCCCGACGGCTACAACATGCTGGACGGTGACGGTTACACCATGATGCTGAAGGAGGCATACTTCAACCCCACACAGACCGAGACCGACATCCCCGAGCTGAACTACAAGCCCGAGATGCCCTACATCTACAACCACTTCACGCACAACACCGACTGGGTGAAGGCTGTGACACAGTTTGGTAAGGAGCACCGCTACTATGTGAACCTGACCGGTGGTGGCGACAAGGCTACCTTCCGCATCGGTGCCGGCTACAACAAGTCTACCGGTTCTATCATCGGACAGAAGATGGACCAGTTCACCGAGAGCTCGACCATCGACTACAACGTCAGCGACCGCATCCAGTTCCGTGCTACAGTGAACATGACCTTCACCAACAACCACAAGAACTACGGTAACGACATCCTGGCTCGTGCCTATGGCGCCATGCCTAACATGAGCATCTACGAGTATGACGAGCGTGGCCTTCTGACGGGCAACTACTTCAACATGCTGCCCCTGGCTGCTACCATCAGCAGCAGTGCCACCAGCCAGTTCACCAACGACGGTCACTACACCAGCTACGAGTTGCGCGACCGCTTCAACAACGGTAACCCCGTGGCACGTGCCTACGGCGCTTGGCACCTGATGAAGCAGTACAACCTGACTCCCCAGTTCGACGTAACCTACAAGCTGCTGGGCAAGGATGGCGACTCACACCGTCTGGACTATGTGGGCGACGTGCAGCTGAGCATCTTCAACACCAGCGACGACAAGTACTGTCCCTCGAACCTGAAGCCCATGTCATGGGTATGGGGTGGCGACAACGGCGCTGCACTGGGCAACAACGAGCGTAACCTCGTGGCCAACAGCGAGTACAAGTCACTTGGTTTCTCTACCCGTCACGACCTGCGCTACTACTCGCACTTCAAGAACACCGACCACAACGTATCGGCCATGGCACGATTCGAGATGAGCACCGGTAGCAGCTCGAGCCAGAACCTCGAGCTCTGGAACGTGCCCAACGGCATCACCGACCCCACCGTAGTGGCTCTGATGAAGGGTGCCTCGGCCAGCAACAGCGAGTGGCGCAGCCATGCATTTATGGAACAGGTACATTATTCATATAAGAGTAAGTATTCGTTTGACGCTACCATCCGCACCGACGGTTCTACCGCCTTCGGCCGTGGCTACAAGTATGGTACCTTCCCCAGCGTAGGTGCACGTTGGAACATCATCGACGAGGCCTTCATGAGCAAGACCAGAAAGTACATCAGCATGCTGGCATTCCGTCCCACATGGGGTATCACCGGTAACACGGGCGGTGCTGGTGGCAGCCAGTACAACAAGTACAGCTCGGGCGGTTACTACAACGGTCACTCGGTAGTTCGTCCCGACAACCTCTCGCTCACCAGCATCCGCTGGGAGAAGACCAAGCAGTGGAACCTCGGTTTCAACCTGGGTCTGCTGGACGACCTGCTGAACTTCGAGTTCGAGATTTATGACAAGAAGACCACCGACCTGCTCATGTCAGGCTTCCGCATCTCGGCAGCCAACGGTTTCAACAACCTGAACTGGATCAACGCCGGAACCATGCGCAACAAGGGTTGGGAGTTGAACTTCAACACTGGCAAGTTTGCCAAGGTGGGCAAGTTCTCGATGCGTCTGCGTGGCAACGTGTCACAGAACTTCAACACCGTGGAGGAGATGAACGAGCTCATCCTCGAGAACCTGAACGGTTCGGAGACATGGGAGCCCACCAACTTCAACTTCAACCAGCGTGTGCAGATCAACAACGCACTGGGTTCAATCTACGGTTTGAAGTCGAAGGGTGTATACCGCTACGACTACGACCACAATGGTTACACCAACACCTCGTGGAACGCCTACGGATATGCCGAGGTTGACGCCAACGGCAACACCTTCAGCAACGCCGACGAGGCTGCCAAGCACGGTACCGGTTACGACAAGAACGGTCATCCCATCAACACCGCAGCAGCTGCTGCCCGTCGTGGCGAGAACAGCACCTGTCCTATCGCATACGACAAGGACGGCAACATGCTGACCGACCAGAAGTCTAATCCTCTGCCTATGTACTACTGCTACACCGAGGGCAGCCGCTACCAGTTCCAGGGTGGTGACGCTATCTACGAGGATATCAACCACGATGGTAACATCGACCGCTATGACATGGTATACCTGGGCAACTCTAACCCCAAGTGCTATGGTGGTTTCGGTGTTAACTTCTACTACGGCAAGTTCGAGCTGAACGCTTCATTCAACTTCCGTATCGGCAACCAGATCGTGAACATGGCCCGCTCTCACTACGAGAGCATGCTGGACAACACCAACCAGAGCTTTGCCACCACATGGCGCTGGCGCAAGAACGGCGACATCACCGAGGTTCCCCGCGCCCTGACCTCACAGCGTGGCTACCAGAGCTACAACTCTCTGCCCAGCGACCGCTACGTAGAGAACGGTGACTACCTCCGTCTGCAGTACATCCAGCTGAAGTACAACTTCGACACCAAGCAGCAGTGGCTCAAGACGCTCGGCGTCAAGACCCTCTACCTCTCGGCTACCATCAACAACGTGTTCTGCTGGACCAAGTATACCGGTGTTGACCCCGAGGTGGGTATCGGCGGCTATGCTGTGGCACGAGACAACAGCAAGACACCTAGACCCAAGTCGTTCACCTGCAGTGTCAACGTAGGTTTCTAATGCCATTCACCACTCTAACAGTCCGGTGCGAATCGTAGGGCGGCCTGAAAAGAGCCGCACTACGGCAAGCCGGACAGATTAGAAAAAACAAAGTAAAAAACATACGATTATGAGAATCAACAATATAATCAAGAACATGGTCGGCAAAGCGACACACTCCATCTCGGTGGGTAAGCTGGGATTGGGAGCGCTGGCAGTAGTCGCTCTCACCTCCTGCCAGGACTGGCTGACCATATATCCCCAGACACAGATTGTAGAGGAGAACTTCTGGGAAGACAAGAATGACCTCCAGGGTGTGCGATATGCTGCCTATGCCAACATGTGCGGAACACTGGAGAAGATGGTGCTGTGGGGCGACCTGCGTTCGGACAACTACGTACTGTCGGTTGCCGACCAGAACACGGGCACCAAGAACTTCTACAACGAGCTTCGCGAAGGCCGTATCGACCGTGACTCGGCCAACACATACTTCGACTGGAGCGGTTTCTACACCACCATCAACTTCTGCAACAAGGTGCTCTACCACGGTGCAGAGGTGCTGCAGAAGGACAAGCAGTTCACACCCAGCGAGTGGTCGCAGATGAAGGCCGAGATAACCGGTCTGCGTGCGCTGAACTACTTCTACCTGCTCCGCTCGTTCAAGGACGTGCCCTATACCACAAAGGTCATCAACAAGGACACCGAGGTTGAATACTTCAAAGCCACCAACCAGCTCGCCGTGCTCGACTCTATCATTGTCGACGTAGAGAGCGTGAAGGGACAGGCTACCAACCGCTTCTCGAGCGTGAAGGACACCAAGGGTCTGATCACCAACTGCGCACTCTATGCCATGCTGAGCGACATGTACCTGTGGCGCGCCTCACTGCACCAGGGACGTGCCATCGAAAGCGACACCGTGGTGATACGCAGCGCAGTGAACAAGGCCAACGTGGCTAACCTCACCGAGCGCAACGACAGCGTCTTCGTCATCCACACCGTCGAGGGCGACTACCAGAAGTGCATCGAGTATGCCGACGAGGCTATGAAGCGCCTGGACGAGCAGAACCGACTGGCTCACAGCAACTACGGTTCGAACCGCGACGAGACCGAGAACTACGGACTGGAGTACTGCAACATGTACAAGAACAAGTTCGAGTTCTTCAAGGAGGGCGGTAGCGTGAACCTGAATGCCTACAATATGATCTTCACCGAGGGCAACAGCGACGAGAGCATCTTCGAGATGCAGTTCAACAACAGCGACAGCCGCACAAACGGTGTCGTAACCTCGCAATGGGGCTACGGTACAGGCGTACACCTGGCCATCAGCGAGTCGGCCATCGACGCCATCTATACCGGTGCCAAGCGCCAGTATGACTCACGCACCTGGTACTCACTCACCAGCAACGTGGCACGTCTGGGCAACGAGAACGTCACCTCGAGCCTGCCCGGCCTGTACTGCTTCAAGTGGAGAGGTGCCAGTGTCAACACTCCCGAGAACGGCAAGGTGGACGACAACAACCTGAAGCTGAACACCTCGGCCGAGGGCGAGTCGTACCGCAACTGGATTGTATACCGCCTGAGCGACGTGATGCTGCAGAAGGCTGAGGCTCTGGCCTGCCTGAGCAAGAAGGCCAGCGACAGCTATGCACAGGATGCACTGCGCATCGTCAACGCTATACACCGCCGCTGGTACTGTCCCGATGCCAACTATCCCCAGGTGCCCTCGACCGACGTGATGAACAACGACGGCTATGCTTACTTCACATCGGCTACCATCGCCAAGACGGCTGGTAACATCTGTGCTCCCGCTGCTCCCGACAAGAGCGTGCAGGTGGTTGAGGTGGCTGTACTGAACGAGCGCCAGATCGAGTTCATCGCCGAGGGTAAGCGCTGGTTCGACCTCGTGCGCTTTGCCGAGCGCCATGCCGGTGGCAAGGACGGCACACAGGATGCACGCGAGTACACAGAACAGAACCCCATTGGTAACGGAGCTGCAGGTGTCAAGCTGATGCTTGAGACATTCATGGGCAATACCTTACAGAGCAACCAGGTTACCTCTTTGAGAAATCACATGAAGAATCGTTATGGTCTCTATAACCTTATTTATTATAAGGAGATCCAGGCCAGCAAGGATGACAAGGGTGTTCAGCACCTCGAGCAGAACCCTGTTTGGAACAAGTCATTGTATGACTAATTGAAAGGAGGAAAACATTATGAGAAACATTAGTAAAATGAAGAAATACGCACTCCTCGTCATGGCAGTCTTCGGACTGGCCGTGGCACAGAGCTGTAAGGAAGACATCGACATGTCGGACCGTTACACCTTCACGGAGTACACCATTGCCAGCTATCTGGAGTCGCACGACACCACTTATAGCGAATATTACAAACTGCTGGGACAGGTTAAGATCAGCCCACGCTCGGAGTCGACCGTGCTGCAGCTGATGAGTGCACGTGGTAACTTCACCGTGTTCGCTCCCAACAACAAGGCCATCCAGGACTATCTGGACACTCTCTGCACCAAGGGCATCATCGACCAGCCCTCGTGGGACGGATTCCGCAGCGACGAGACACTCGACTCTATCCGTAAGGTCATCGTCTTCAACAGTATCATCGACGGCAAGGACGACAACGAGGCCTATCAGACCAGTTCGTTCAAGGACGGCGAGGAGCTGCTCATCAGCAACCTCAACGAGCGCAAGCTCACCGTGGCCTTCGGCAAGAACCCCGACTCGATATACGTGAACGGTAAGAAGGACAAGAAGACCAACGAGATCACGGCCGGTTGCCTCATCGACCTGAAGAACCACGACATCGTGGCCATCAACGGCTGCATCCACCAGATGCACAACGTGGTGGCTCCCACATCCGAGAGCGTGGGCGACGTGCTGAAGAGCTACATCGACCTGAACGACGAGCGCTTTGCCGTAACAGCCAAGATGATCGAGGCGTGCGGACTGTTCGACACACTGAGCAAGATCAAGGACGAGACGTGGGAGAGAATGGTGCTCAACGAGGACGTCAAGGACCTGCCCAAGCACCCCACCGAGAAGATCGGTACCATACCCCAGCACAGATACTACGGCTACACCATCTTTGCCGAGACCAACGAGGTATGGGAGAAGAAGCTCGGTATGGACGCAAAGGACATCACCGTCGAGGACATCAAGAACTGGGTCAAGAACGAGGGCTTCTATCCCGATGCCAAGGACAACGGCAACTACAGCGATCCCGAGAACGTGCTGAACCAGTTTGTGACCTATCACATCCTGCCCATGAAGCTGCCCGTCAACAAGCTCGTCATCCACTACAACGAGAAGGGTTACTACTACAACCCCTCTTCTACCCCTCACAGCATTCCCGTATGGGAGTTCTACACCACCATGGGTAAGCGCCGCTTGCTGAAGGTGTACGAGGGTGGAAAGGATGCTCCCAAGGGTATCTTCCTCAACCGCTTCCCCGTGCTGAACAACGGCCGTCGCGAGAACTACCACGAGAAGGAGTGCAGCAAGGAGAACGAAGGTGTGCTGATCAACACCACCGAGTATGAGAATCCCGTCAACGGATACATCTACCCCATCAACGACGTACTGACATACGACGATGACACACGTAACAACATGCTCAAGCAGCGTATGCGCTTCGACGTGGCCGGCCTCTTCCCCGAGTTCATCAACAACGACATACGCGACAACCGCGTCAGCGACGTCTGCATCGGTATCCCCGAGACCAGCGTATACCGCTATCTTGAGGATCTGGACATCATGGACGGAACACTCTTCTACTACCTGAGAGGTCTGGGCCGCTCATGGATGAACCTGCAGGGCGACGAGATCAACGTGGTAGGTAGCTACGAGATGGTCTTCCGCCTGCCTCCCGTGCCCAAGAAGGATATCTACGAGATTCGCTACGCCGTACAGAACAACTCGAGCGTGCGTGGTATGTGCCAGGTATACTTCGGCGACAACAAGAGCCACATGCCCGCCATCGGCATCCCCTTGGATCTGCGTATCGGCGGACAGCACGAACTGCTGGGCTGGACACAGGACGTCGATGACGACGACCTGAACGCCGAGAACGACAAGAAGATGCGTAACAACGGATTCATGAAGGGTGCTGAATACTACCACGCCGGTGGTGCCGGTGCTGCCACTGCTCGCAACCAGCAGTACACCACACGACGTATCATCGTGCGCCAGGAGCTGGATCCCGACAAGACATACTACTTGAAGTTCAAGACCGTACTCTCGGACAAGAACAAGCAGTTCTACATGGACTACATCGAGTTCTGTGCCAAGAATGTCTACGACAACCCCGCAACACCCGAGGATATTTGGTAATAAGAGATAACGACCTTCACCCCCACCCCGACAACAAGGGGTGAGGGGAAGAAGGCAAAAAACATAATAGAAAAAACAAGAATGATTATGAAAAACATCATTAAAGATATAAAAGGCATGGTACGACAGGCCATACATTCTGCACCCGTGGGTAAGGTGGGAATGGGCCTTGCCATACTGGCATTCGCATCATGTACCGACAGCTGGGATGAGCACTACAATCCTTCTGATGCCTCGTCGGCAACCGAGACACTCTGGGAGCAGATCACTGCCAACCCCAAATTGAAGCGATTTGCAGCCATTGCCGAGAAGGCTACCTACTACAAGGACCAGTCGCACCCCCTCAAGAACCCCACGACCGGCAAGCCCTATACCTACAAGGATATGTTCAGCGGCACACAGCTCATGACCGTGTGGGCACCCGAGGATGACGCCATCTCGGAGAGCGACTACGAGAAGTGGATGGAGATGGCTGAGTCGAACCCCTACACACTGCACCAGCAGTTCATGGCCAACAGCGTGGCACTGTGGCGCTCGGTGGCTAATGGCACAGGAACCGATACACTGCAGATGATCAACGGCAAGCGTCTGCTCTTCGACAAGAGCGAGCTGACCATGCAGAACGTCGAGCTGAACCAGAAGAACATCGAGGCTTCGAACGGTACACTCCATACCCTGACAGCCACCCTGCCCTTCGAGTACAACCTGTATGAGTATCTCAAGGATGCTGACAATGCACAGGCCAACAACGTGATGAGATTCCACGACTATATCATCGATACCGATACCACCTACTTCAACGAGGGTAACTCTATCGAGGGTAATCCCGATCCCAATGGTAACCCCACCTATGTAGACAGCGCCTACACGAACACCAACATGATGTTCTTCAACAGCAAGCGCACCACATTGTCAAGCCCCGACAAGAACCTGACATTCATGGAGAGCTTTGGTGCCAACATCGAGGGCGAGGACTCTGACTTCATCATGGTGATTCCCACCGATGCTGCATGGCAGGCTGCCTACGAGAAGCTGGCTCCTCTGTACAAGTATGCCAACTACTACGTGGACAGCGAGAAGGGTAACAGCCACGTGGATGCTACACGCGAGATAACCGACGAAATGATGGACTCTATCACCAACCAGAGCATCAACATGGACATCATCTCGCCCATCGTATTCAACGCACACAAGCAGCCCAAGCGCAGCGTCAGCGCCAACCTGTGGACAGCACAGGAACTGCTTGAGGCTCCCGACGCAAACATCGAGTATCTGCTCAACACCTACGGCGATACACTCCGCACCGATGCCTCATGGCAGAAGACCGACCTGTGGGCTGGCAAGAAGGCTGTGAAGATGAGTAACGGATACGGCGTCGTATCGAACGTATGGGACTTCCCCAGGAAACTCTATCAGCCCAACCTCAACATCGAGATAGGATGGCAGAGCTGGTATGACTCACAGTACTTCACCGGTACGTCGACAGCCTATTCATTCAGCAACTCAGTGGCACAGGCATGGGTCGACACCGTGGGTCGCGTCAGCTTCAACAACTTCTATGACCTGCGTCCCAACGGCGACAGTAACCCTATCAAGTTTGTCTTCAAACTGGTGGGAACCGACGGTGAGAATCGCGAGAGCGAGGTGATGAGCGGTACATACGACATCGGTATTGTCTGCGTGCCCGACTTCTACAAGACCAGCACCGACACCATCGAGGGCGACACCGTACGCCACAAGATCACCGCCACACTGAGCTACTGTAACAACGAGAGCAAGTCGGGTGCGGCAAAGAACACCGTACTGAAGATTGCCAACAAGGATGCTGTGCTCTATGACGGAGAGAAGGTTGACACCGTATGGCTGTTCAAGGACTTCACATTCCCCTACAGCTACAAGAACCTGCGCTACAGCTGGCCTACACTGGAGCTGGGAACATACAGTACATCGGCCGAGCGTAAGGTTATGTACTTCGACCCCGAGAACCCCAGCGTGACAAAGGATGCCGCTGCACTGGCCAAGATGTCGGAAGAGGAAAGAGCCAAGTTCACTGGCAAGATTCCCGCCATCGCCAACAACCTGTGCATCGACCGTATTGTCTTGGTGGCCAAAGAACCCAAAACAGAATAACAACTCACCTCAATTCAATAATAAGAAATTATGAAGAATACAAACAATAGAATCCTACACAAAACCGTACGATACGGATTGTGTCTGGCCATGCTTTCTGGCATCGGTGCACTTCCAGCTCAGGCTCAGGAAGAGAACACCGAAGAGAGTGTTGTTGTATACGAGAAGCGTAAAGCAGCAAAGGCCAAGGACGAGAAGAAATATGAGATGAAAGAGGTGAGCGGACGCATCACCGACAATGCTACCGGCGAGCCCATGGGCGGTGTGCGCGTACAGGCTCTGGGCGGCGAGCGTTGGTCTTGCCTGACCGAGGAGGACGGTACCTTCAAGGTGTCGGTTCCTACCTTCATCACCAGCCTCTATGTCTACGCCCCCGACTACCAGCCTCTGCAGATGGCCATCAAGGGCAGCGACAACCAGAATGCATCGCTCATCAGCGCACAGCTGCGCGGATACTATACCGACGGTACCACCATCACCAGCCGCAACAGTGCGAACATCGACCTGTCGAGCAGCGTGACCGTTGAGACTGAGATTGAGAACCGTCTGGCTGGCGACGTGCGAGCCACAAGCCGCAGCGGTATGCTGGGACAGGGTTCATACCTCACCATACGTGGTGTGAACAGCATCAACGCCAACGCTCAGCCCCTCATCATCCTCGACGGTAACATCATCGACCCCGAGTACGAACGCACATCACTGCACGAGGGATACTACAACAACATCCTCTCGGGTCTCGACCCCGAGAACGTGGAGAGCGTAGAGGTACTGAAGAACGGTACGGCACTGTATGGCGCAAAGGGTGCCAACGGCGTCATCGTCATCAAGACAAAGCGCGGTCGTTCGATGGCTACGAAGATCAACGTACGCATCTTCGGCGGCATGGAGTTCGTGCCCAAGAAGCTGGATATGATGAACGGCGACCAGTATCGCACCTATCTGGGCGACCTCTCGAGCACCGTCAAGAAGTTCCGCGAGCAGAACTACGGCAGCACCGACCATGTCAACACCGCGTTCCTCAACGACAACCCCAACTACTACTACAACGTGTTCCACAACAACACCGACTGGCAGAAGGACATGTACCAGAACACCTTCGTACAGAACTACAAGGTGAACGTGGAAGGTGGTGATGAAGTGGGTATGTACAGCCTGTCACTGGGCTACACCAAGGGCGAGGGTACACTGGTTGGCAATGACTACAGCCGACTGAACCTGCGCTTCAACACTGACATCAAGATCACCGACAAGCTGACAACTGCACTCGACGTAGCCTACAACCAGACGGCATACAACGTGCTGGACAACGGCTGGAGCGAGGACTACACCATGCAGAACATCGGTTCGACCAACGTGCTCGGACTGGTTTCAGCTCCTATGCTCAGCCCCTATGCCTACTTTATGGACGAGAACAACAACAACCAGTTGTCGCTCTCAAAGGAATATGCTGGTAAGTACGCTGCCACAAACAATACCACTTGGATTCAGAACCCCTTCAAGTTCCCCCAGTATCTGGGCATCAACGAGGCTCTGCGCAACCCCTACTGGATTGTCGAGAACGGACCTGGCAAGAACAAGAACTATGCTGAGCTGACTCAGATCAACATCAACGTAGCTCCCAAGTACCAGATCACCAAGCAGCTCTCTGTACAGGACCGCTTCAACTACCAGCTGAACCGTAACAACGAGAAGTACTTCCTGCCCATCAGCGGTACCACTCTGTTCGAGCTCACCGACCTGGGCAACATCTCTTCTGTCCTCAAGTCGCAGTTCACCAAGGAGACGACCATCAACAACGACCTCTCTATCGCATGGAAAAACAACTATGGTGCTCACAGCATCAGCGCCATGGGCGGTTGGAGATACAACAACTACTCATACTCGTACAGCTACATGCGCGGCTACAACAACGAGAATGACAAGTTGCCCAACATCTCAAAGAACATGCAGTTCGTAAACTATGGCGGTACAAAGGATAACTGGATCGACATGACCTACTATCTCGACGCTGTCTACAACTACGCCAACAAGTATTTCGCCGAGGCTACCCTCTCAAGCGAGGCTAGCTCGAAGTTCGGCGACAACACCAAGGACGGCCTCCACTTCGCCGGTGTAAGCTGGGGTATCTTCCCCTCACTGCAGTTGGGTTGGGTCATCAGCAACGAAGACTGGTTCAAGACCGGCAAGGGCGTCAACTACCTGAAGCTCACCGCTGGCGTAGAGCAGAACGGTAACGACGACCTCGACTACTATGCAGCTCGCACCTACTGGGAGAGCCAGCAGGTAACAGAGAATGTCGTAGGTCTCTACCTCAAGAACATCGAGAACAGCACCATCCAGTGGGAGACCACTACCAAGTACAACGTGGCTCTCGAGGGTTCATTCCTCAACAACCGCTTGCACGCTGGCATCGATCTGTTCTGGAACAAGACCGACAACATGCTTACCATCAAGGATCTCTCATACATCTCTGGTATGAAGCAGTATTGGACCAACGAAGGTGCCATGACAAACCGTGGTTTTGAGGTCAACGCCAATGCCATCCTCCTCAACAAGAAGGACTGGAAGTGGGAAGTGGGTGCTTCGGTAGGCCACTACAACAACAAGGTGACCAAGATGCCCAGCGCTAACATCATCACACAGACCGATGCCATGGGCAACGTCACCAAGACCTTCAACGGCTACACCAGCAGCATCTACGGCGACAAGAATGTGCTCACCGCTGTGGGCTATGCCGCAGGCAGTTTCTTCGGATGGCAGACCAACGGTGTCCTTTCTACCGACGCCGAGGCTAGCCAGGCTGGCGCTATGGGCTACCTGAAGTATCCCACCGGACTGGCCGAGAATCCCTACCTGAACTTCCAGGCTGGCGACGTACGCTTCGTAGACCAGAATGGCGACGGTGTGATTGACGACAACGACAAGGTTGTCATCGGCAATCCCAACCCCGACATCTACGGTAACATCTACACCAGCCTCAGCTGGAAGAACCTCCGCCTATGCCAACTTCCGTTACTCATTGGGCAACGACATCTACAACTACCAGCGCAGCATCCTCGAAGGTGCCAACACCACCTACAACCAGACTGCTGCTATGACAGCACGCTGGACCTACGAGGGTCAGAAGACCAACATCCCCAAAGCTTGCTACACCGACAGCGAGAACTGGCGTAACAACGAGCGTATGAGCGACCGTTGGATCGAGGACGGCAGCTTCCTGAAGCTGGCCAACCTGCGCCTCACCTACGCAGTGCCCTACTCTAACTCATGGTTGCAAGGCTTGAAGGTATGGGCCGAGGGTAACAACCTCTTCACCATCACCAAGTACTTGGGCACCGATCCCGAGGTTTCTGCTCGCAACAGCGCTCTCTACCAGGGTGTCGACAACGGACTTGTTCCCCGCGGTCGCAGCTTCAACATTGGTCTCGCTATCAACCTCTAATCGGGAGCCAGTCAGAGATACTATAATACTAGAGAAACTAGAAAAACTAGAAAAACTAGAAAAAACAAAGCAATATGAAACTTAAAGCAATAATATTATCACTTGTGGCTTGCGTAACGCTGGGTGGCACACTCACATCCTGCAGCGATATGCTCTCTCCCAACAGCGAGCGCCACTCTTACGAGATTGCAGGTGATACCCTGTACTCATACTGGGGCATCCTCCGCTCAATGCAGAACGTAGCAGAACGCTACGTTGTGCTGGGCGAATGCCGTGGCGACCTTGTGGATGGTACTACCTATCTGAGCGATAGCATCAAGGCTATCCTCGAGTTCGACCAGGACAAGGCCACCGATGGTTCTAACCGCTACCTCTGCGCTAGCGACTACTACCACATCATCAACTCATGCAACGCCTATCTGGCCAGTGCCGACAGTACACTCTACACCGGCACTAACCAGCCCTACATGATGAAGGAGTTTGCACAGGTCGAAGCCATCCGCGCATGGACCTACCTGCAGCTCATCCAGGTATACGGCGAGGTGCCTTTCTACACACAGCCCTTGCTCACCACCGACGACATCAACAACTTCATGAACAATCCCGAGCACCAGAAGGCTAATGCCGACAATCTGGCCGACCTCCTCGATCCCTATCTGAACCGTGCACTCGCCATCGAGACACGCTACGGCTTCCCCAGCTACGAGAAGTACGGTTTCACCTCCGAGGTATGCCACAGCACCAAGGCCATGATTCCCCTCAACATCATCCTTGGCGACCTCTACCTCACCAAGGGCGACAAGGCCAGCTGCGAGAAGGCATGTCAGTACTATTACAACTACTTCTGCAGTACACGCGGAAATGGCAAGATTGCTGCCGGTGGCGTTCTGCCCCAGGGCTACAGCTTCATGACCTATAAGACCGACCGTATGGACAAGCCTGAATTTGGCACAAACGGCAACGGAACACCTTGGACCGAGACCGGCGCACAGAGCACCAACCAGGAGAGCATCACTGCCATCCCCTCGTCTACCAACAAGCTGTGGGGTACCGTGCTGCGTGGTGTCAACGAGCTCTTCGGCTACAGCTCTGAGATCAGCGTTGTCACTGGCACCAACGACTCTATCACCTCGGCCAGCGTACGCCTCGAGCCCCAATACGACGTCAAGCAGCTTCGCGCCAGCGAGGGTTATTTCAACCTTTGCAACGAGCAGCAGTACGAACTGCTCATCGGTGCCAGCACCGAGACTGCTGCCAACATGACGCTCTCTGTCAAGGAAGGCTTTGGCGATGCACGCCAGTACTGGGTAAAGGATATCCGCCAGGAGTACAGCAATGGTCTGTCGAACACCGAGAAGTTCGTCACCAAGCAGAACCCCAACGGACGCTTCACCACCGTCTTCCCCATGATCTACCGCAAGTCTATGATCTGGCTCCGCTTTGCCGAGGCACTCAACCGTGCAGGCTATCCCAGCTACGCATTCGCCATCCTCAAGAACGGTCTCTGCAAGAACGACAACTGGTATCCTACCTGCTCGTATGACGAGAACGGACAGCTTGTCGGCGCAGACCTCGCTGTCAAAGATACCGCTTACTATGTAGGCTATCAGCTGGCTGTTGAGACAGGCGATGTTGACGAGAATGGCGATCCCATCACCGAGATGAAGGACTTCATGTTCCCCGAGGTAGACAGCGACGAGCTCAGCCCCTACCGCAACCGCGAGGATGCTGAGGCTGCTCTGCTGGCTGCTGTTCCCGCAGCCGAGAATCTGGCATTCACATGGTCGGCTGCATCATACGAGAACTTCATCGACGAGTCATGCAACGCTATGCTCTACTACCTTGACGGTCGCGAAATTGCGAAGGCTCCCACCTTCCTCAACTTCGATCTCAGCATCTTCAACGGTAACATCACAGCCTACAACTGCCACACCAGCAACGACCTCTCAGTCATCAACACCAGCACCAAGAGCGAGTCTTACAGCACTGGTGACGATCGCGCCGTATTGGGTATCCACACCCGTGGTTGTGGCGTAGTACCTCCCAGCCAGATGAGAAACAGCGTCTACGACTATGTCAAGCTCATCCAGAAGGCTGCCGAGAAGGATGGTCTCACCCTCAGCAAGAAGGACATCTACAGCGGCAACTACGACGCACAGATCCAGAACTACATCGAGGATCTCATCGTCGACGAGGAAGCACTTGAGCTCGCCTTCGAGGGCACCCGTTTCTTCGACCTCATGCGTGTAGCACACCGCCGTGGCGATGCCAGCTATCTGGCCGAGCGTGTCAGCAAGCGTAGTGGAAGCAAGGACGCCAGCCTCTACAGCAAGCTCTTGAACACCAAGAACTGGTACTTCCCCTTGCCCAACTACTAGTTTTGCAAAGTTAATAGTTAAAAGTTATTGTTTATAGTTTATAGATGATAGTTGACAGTTGATAGTTAATGCAAAACGCTGAACTTTTAATATAAAACTCAGAACTCTTAACTTTTAACCTATAGCTTTTAACTCTTAGAATGGCCGCCCCACACAACCGAGGTGGCCATTCTTTTCTGATACAAGAGAAAGATACCATCCCTCTAATTCTTCTCTCTTAATTCTTAATAAAAAAAACGATGAACAGAAAGATTATTAGTATCATCCCAGCCTGTCTCTTCGTGCTCTGCACAAACTGCTGCGCCAACAACGAAACAAGACAAGAGACAATGGACAATGCCGAGAGAACACTTCCCGTCACGTGGTCGGCCAACGACAGCATCCAGTACTTTGACATCGACTACGACGCATTGCTGACAGGCGAAGCGAACAAATACCGTGAGGTGTCGCACCCCACCCCAAACTACGACCGCAATGCCGTAAACGAGGTGAAGGGTGTCATCCTGCACCACACTGCCGAGCCCACCGCCGAGAAGTCGCTCGACGTGCTCACCAACTCACCCCGTAATGTCGGCACCCACGTCGTCATCGACTACGATGGTACTCGATACATCATGTGTGCGCCCGAGGTCGTCACCTATCATGCAGGCCCTTCCATCCTGAACGGACGCGAGAGTTGCAACAAGTTCACCATCGGCATCGAGTTCCAGGGCAACACCGTCGAGGCTCCACTCACCGAGGACCAGATACTCAGTGCCATCGAATATCTGCGTCCCATCATAGCCAAGTACCACATCCCGATGAAGAATATCGTAACCCACGAGATGGTGCGCAAAGCCTATAAAGCCAAATACCCCAAGTCAAAGACCTATGGCAAGGTAGACATCACACAGGCTGAGTACAAGCACTTCATGGCATACTTCAAGAAGGAAGTGAAAGCAAAGAAATAGGCCCTATTGACCAAGAGATAAAAAAAAGAGGTTGCCATGCCAGCCTCGATTGACCCACAAAAAAAACGCTGCGAGAGAAATGGCTCGCAGCGTTTTTTTATGGTTTAAAGAATTACTTCACAGGATGTACGACATACACAAAGTTGTAGTCCTTGTAGGGCATCTGGTACTCGCCACGAGGCCAAGCACCCCAACTGTTCACACAGCCAACACCCATCTGGCGTGCCTGTACCTGAACAACCGAGAAGTTGCGGGGAGTGAGGTCGCCTGAGTGGCTCTGATGAGCACCCTTGTCGGCACCATCGTCCAGATCCTCGGGCAGATAGTTCAATGTCGAGCACTCCATCTTGCCAATAGCACGGAACTCTAGTCCCTTGCCAGCGGCATTCAGCACGCGCCAGAAGCGGATGTCCGTCTTGTTACCACTCTCCTGTGGACGAATGTAACCCCAGTACTGGTCAGCCACCTTCTGCTTGTACAGTCCGATGCGCTCGCTATTGTTACGGTCGATGTAGTTCTCGTTGGGACCACGTCCGTAGAACTCTACCTGGTCATATTCCTGAGGCAAAACCCACTGCATGCCATAGCGCAGCAACTGAGGCTTCTCCTTCGCATTCTCATCCACGTTCAGGTCCTCAGTCACGCACAGTTCACCCTCGGTTGTCAGCTGGTAGGTCAGTGTGAGGACGGCATTGGTATCAGGATATTTGATGACAGACTTCACTGCATCGCCCTCATTCTGTACTGAAACCACCTCGGTCTTACCATTCTTCCAAGCTTGGAATCGGTTCTGGAATCCAGCACCATAGTCGTTGTCGGTAGGAGCACGCCAGAAGTTAGGAACAACGGCATAGCCCTGCTGCAGCATCTCGCTGCCATCCACCTTCAGACTCTCAATCATACCAGTTGCAGTGCTGACAGTTATCTCGGTACCGCCCTGGCTCAGGTTACCCACCTTCTCGCTCTTGGCACCCTTGGCAACGGCAGTTTCAGCATTCTTCTTGCTCTTCTTTGCCTTCTTCACAGCCTTGGCATCAACAGGCTCAGCCTGTGCCACGGCCTTGGTGTAGGCATTACCAGCAAAATCGTAGGGCTGGATGACGAACTGCTCCTGAGCCAAGATGTGACCAGCCTTCAAGAGGCCCTCGTCGGTGCGGAGTTTTACATCGGCATTCACCACAATCTCCTTGCCGGGATTCTTCTCGACGAAATCTTTCAAAGTACGCTTGAACTTAGACTCAAGCTGAACGGTAGAAGTCTTCTGAGGATCGATAGAAAGGATGAACTCCTCGAACGAAGCAATCTTAACACCCTCGCACTCAGCCGAAATCACCATACAAGTATTGTTGGCGTTCTTGAAGAAGTTCTCGTTATACACCTCCACGGTTCCCTTCTCCAGGTCGAAGTTCTTCACCCAGAAATCCTGGTAATAATAGCGTACCTCATAGGCATGAGGATTGAAAGAACGGTCGGGAGCCACAACACCATTACAGTTGAAGTTATGGTCGCTGGCAGGGTCTACGCCATCGTCGCCACCATACATCCAGATGTGCTTGCCGGTTTTCTTGCTCACACCATGAATACCCTGGTCGATGAGGTCCCAGATGAATCCACCCTGATACTTAGGATACTTGCGCACCAAGTCCCAGTACTCCTTGAATCCACCCATTGAGTTACCCATGGCATGGGCGTACTCACACTGGATGAGTGGACGAGGCTTATCGCTCTTGCAGTAGTTCTCGCAGTTGTTATAGTCGGCATACATGGGACAGTAGAGGTCGCTCTTCTTGTTCATATCCTGGTAGGCCTGCTCATACTGAACGGGGCGAGTGCTGCCGAACTCTGTCTCCAGCTTCTTCACTGCATCATAGGCAGCCTCGAAGTTGTCGCCATAACCACTCTCGTTACCCAAGCTCCAGAAGATGACCGAAGGATGGTTGCGCTGCACCTTGAAGTTGGCGATGTTACGCTCCACAATGGTCTGCTTGTAGTCGGGGTTCTGGGCCAGACGATCCTCGCCATATCCCATACCATGACTCTCGAAGTTAGCCTCGGCACATACATAAAGACCGTATTCGTCGCAGAGGTCGTACCAGCGGGGATCGTCGCTATAGTGACAAGTACGTACGGCGTTCATATTCAGTTCCTTCATCATCTTGATGTCGGCAATCATACGCTCAACGCTCATCACATATCCACCATCAGGATCCAACTCATGACGGTCGGCACCCTTTATCAGCACAGGCTGGCCATTCACCAGCACCTGAGCGTTCTTAATCTCCACCTTGCGGAAACCAACGGGGCGCGACACGCTCTCGATGACCTTACCGCTCTTCTCCTTCAGCGTGATGACCAAGTCGTAGAGATTTGGCTCCTCGGCACTCCACTTACGGCAGTTCGTAACAGGGATCTTTGCCAGGAACGGGCCACCCGTCATCTTCTCATTCTCCGCATGATATACGGCATGGTTATTGGCACGGTTCACCAGTTTGGTATCAATATATTTACCTGCATTGTTCTTGATCTGAACATTCAGCTTCAGCACACCATCCTTGTAGTTGTTCACCAGGTCGGGCACGATGTCCATATCCACGATATGGGTGGCAGGACGTGCATAGAGATACACCTCGCGAGCGATACCAGTAAAGCGCCAGAAGTCCTGATCCTCGCCATAACTACCGTCGCACCAGCGCATTACCTGCATAGCCAGCAAGTTCTTCTGGCCAGTCTTCAGCAGATTGGTGATGTTATACTCCGACTCCATCTTCGAGTCCTCGGCATAACCGGCATCTTTGCCGTTCACCCACAACTGTACGTTGCTCGTAGCCGAACCGATGTGCATGAATATCTGCATGCCCTTCCACTCGGCAGGTATCATCACCTCCTTACGGTATGAACCGGTGTAGTTGTTCTTCTCCTCGACGTATGGAGGATTACTCTTCATCTGCTTGCGCCATGCATAACCGGTGTTCACATAGATCTTCTCGCCGTAGCCATTCAGTTCAAAGAGGCCAGGCACAGGAAAATCGACCCATTTCGAGTCGTCATAACCTACCGTAAAGAAATTCTTGGGAGCCTTGTCATGATCCTTCACCCAGTTGAAACGCCACTTACCCTCGAGCGAGATGTAACGGTTACTCTTGGCCTTGTCGGCATTCTGCGCCAAAGCGGTCGACTCGAAGGCAAGGAATGTAGAACGTGGAGCCTCGGTGCCCACACGGTTCACGTTGGGGTCAAGCCACTTCTCCTTGGCGCCCTGGGTCTGAGCACCCACGGCCAGCGAGGCAAAAAGCATGCCTGCGATAATTGCTTGTCTTTTCATGTTTTGTTATATTAGTTAGTTGATCAGCTTTTCTGATAAAAGAACACAAATGATATAATTTCGCAACAAAGATAATAAAATGTTAAGAATAAACACATAACAAACTACCTAATTATTGCGAAGCACACAGAAAAAGACACATTATTATTTATACGCGCACGAAGTTTTAAGTATTTTTTGTATCTTTGACGCGGAAAATAATACAACCAAACGAAAAATGGCAAAAAAACAAAAAAACGTGAAGAACGGGACGACGTCTTCCAACCAGTCTTCACAGACAACCTATGCCACAGCTCTGGCCAATAATAAAGCAGAGAAAAAGGGCAAGAAAGGGTTAACCGACTACGTGCTGCCAGCTGCAACGATCGTCATCGCGCTCTTTGTAGCGGCATACTTTTTGCTTTCGCAGGAGAGCGAAGTGCTGTTCAAGAGTCAGGAGATGAACCTGTGGATTGCAGACGACACCTTCTACGACATGTACAAGATCTACCCTGGCGGATGGCTGTCGTGGGCAGGTAGCTACATGACGGAGTTCTTCTACCATCCCGCCTTGGGCGTGACGCTGCTCATGCTGGCATGGGCTGCCATTATGGCCATCCTGTCATTCATGTACAAACTGAAGGGATGGAAGATACTGCTCACAGCGCTCATCCCGCTCATGCTGCTCACAGCCGTCACACAGACAGGCTACTGGGTGTATCTGCAGAAACTGCACGGACACATGTGGGTGCCCACACTGGGCATCGGCATCAGCGCATTGGCGGCATGCATCTGCCACTCCATAGCCAAGCGAATGCCCGCTATCCCCGCCATCGCCACACGCATCGTCTTGTCAGCCGCCTTTGCTTGGTTCGGATATAAACTGTTGGGTATGTGGTCGTTTGCCGGAGTAATGATGATGGCACTCCCCACAAGCCTTACCAGCAGCAAGCAGACCGAGGGTTCTTCAAAATCGGGTATTGTCTCTACCCTACTCCACTTCTTGCCAGCTGTGTTCGCCGTCGCATTCATCTATTTCGTGCCCCGACTGGCCTACGACACCATCTTCGAGCAGACCATCAAAGGCGAGATCTACCATGCCGGCATGCCGACCTTCCGCTACGGCTATGCCAATCTGCACATCTACCGCCTTGCTTACTATCTGCTGGCCGCCAGCTTCCTGCCCATCATGATTGCAGCATGGGTTCCCCAGACGTTCTGGAAGAAGAATCTGGGCAAGGTGACGGCACTGGTTATGCTCGTCGTCACCTTCGGATACGGAACTCGCACACTTCTCGACCGTTGGAACCACGACCAGAACTACCACATCGAGATTGCCATGGGCAATGCCGTAGACCGTCAGGACTGGCAGGGAGTGCTCGACGCACTGACCCAAGGAATAAAGGTCGACTCTATTCGTCCCACACGTGCCATGGTCATGATGAAGAACCTTGCACTCTACCGCCAGGGACGCATCGGCAACGAGATGTTCAACTACCCCGAAGGATCGCGCCAGCAGAACATCGACGAATACTATAAGTACGGCGACGCTATGTACCCCGAACAGGTGTTCAAGATTGCCGATCCCGACACCATGGCAATCGAGAAGAATCGCTTTATGTGGAACATACGCCTCTCGCAAATTGCGGGCAAGAAGATGTACTACAACTACGGCAAGCTGAACTTCTGCTACCGTTGGTGTATGGAGGATGCCGTTGAATTCGGTTGGCGCGTTGATGACATCAAGATGATGGCCCAGTGCGCTATGCTCAAGGGAGAGGATGTCGTGGCACGCAAGTACCTCAACATACTGAAGCAGACTCGCTATCACCGCGAATGGGCCGAGAAGCAGGAGAAGTTCATTGGCAATTTCGAAGCCATGCGTGCCGACCCCGAGCTTAAGCCCATCACCTACCTGATGCAGTACGGCAATCGTCTGGACGGCGACAACACACTCATCGAGATGTACCTGTTGCAGACCTTCGCCCACGGCAACGGAGCCGACCCCTATTATCAGGAGATGACACTCATCAGCGCCATGCTTATGAAGGATATACAGCTCTTCTGGCCCCGCTTCTTCCGCTATGCCGAGATGCACAAGAGCGAGCCCAACTTCCACATGCCACGCCACTACCAGGAGGCAGCCTATCTGTATGGACATCTCGAGAACGAGGTTGACATCAGCAAACTACCCTTCGACCAGTCGGTAAAGCAAAGCTACGAAAGCTTCATGAACTACAACGCGCGTGTCAACAACCGCATCATCACGCAAGTAACAAAGGAATTCGACAGCCAGATGAAGGCTGCCAGAACCGAAGAGGAACGTGCCAAGGTGGCAAAGAAGATAGACGACGAGTTTAACGCGAGAATGCGCGAGGAGTTCCGTCCCCTCTACGGCAACACGTTCTATTTCTTCTACTATCTGATGAGAAACCAGAAGACCAACTAATCATAAATAAATAAAGTAGATACAAATGAAACGCATACATCATATATTACTTCTGGCATCCGTCGTATGTGCAGGCCTGCTTGCCAGCTGCAGCAGCGCATCAATACCAGAAAACTTCACCGAAGGAAAGGCACAGCCCACCATCTACCCCGACTATGCGGGTGTCACAGTGCCATGCAACATAGCTCCGCTGAACTTCGCCATCGAGAACGAGGCCGACGACTACGTCACACGCATCAAGTCGGGCAACGAGGAGTGGGTCATCGGCGGACAGTCGGTCCAGATTGATCCTTCCGACTGGCAGACAATGAAGCAGACCAGCGACAAGATCAGCGTCGAGGTCTTCACCTGCAGCAAAGACCAATGGACACGTCACAAGAGCTTCGACATCATGGTGTCGAAGGACAGCATCGACCCCTACATCTCTTATCGTCTCATCTCGCCCAGCTACGTTACCTACGAGAACCTCACCCTCAACCAGCGTTGCCTCGAGAACTTCGACGAGTCGCTCATCTATGGCAACATGATCAACACCAACGAGGAGGACGGACGATGCATCAACTGCCACAACTACCAGAACTACGACCCCAACCGCATGCAGTTCCACGTGCGATGCAAGATCGACACGCTTATTGTCAAGGACAACGGACAAGTCGAGCATAAGACACTGACCAAAGGTGGCACGCTCATCAACTACGACGGGAAGGTGGAGAAGATCGACATGTCGGCCGTTTACCCCACATGGCATCCAAAGGCTCCACTCATAGCCTACAGCACCAATCACACGGGCCAGACATTCCACACCTTCGACACACAGAAGATCGAGGTGCAGGATACCTACTCCGACCTCATACTCTACGACCTCGAGAAGCATGAAATACAGCCCCTCGAGTGCGACACCAACGACCTCGACTGCTTCCCCTTCTGGGATCCCGCAGGCGAATATCTCTACTACTGCTCAGCACATTACGAGCAGCAAGACAGCGCATCGAGCAAGGAGATGGACCTCATCCAGCACTACGAGGACGTACACTACAACCTCTACCGTCGCAGCTTCGACCTCGCCACCCACAACTTCGGTCCACGCGAACTGGTCTACGACTGTGGCGACACCTGCAGTGCTACCCTTCCACGCATCTCGCCCGACGGACGTTACCTGCTCTTCACGCTTGGCAAATACGGCGTCTTCCACATCTGGCACAACTCCAGCGACCTATATCTCATGGATCTCAAGGCACGCCAAACACGCTGTGTGACAGAGGTTAACTCGCCCGATGTCGAGAGCTACCATTCATGGTCTAGCAATGGCAAGTGGATCATCTTCTCGTCACGCCGCTATGATGGCAACTTCACCCGCCCCTTCATAGCACATCTCAACGACGATGGCACCTTCACACGTCCGTTCGAACTCCCACAGGAAGACCCTCGTTACCACCAGATGTTCCTCCGTTCCTACAACATTCCCGAGTTCATGACTGGCCCCGTAACCATCAAGCCACAAGACTGGGCAGCCTACGACACCGGCGATACCATCAAGGCTAAGATGTCACCCAACGCACCCAAGTCTGCCGACGTCACCACCAGCGCCAGCCAGCAAACCAAGAAGGCAGAAAAGACAGACACGGCAAGTGTACCCGCAAAGCAGACCGATGGCACAACAGGAGCCACACAAAAACAATAACATAAGTTTGTGAACTGAACTTTCCCACTCTTTAGCAGAAGCGGTATGAAAGGCAAATGTAGCTTTCAATCCGTTTCCTAAGGGGTGGGAAAGTTTTATTTATCTGTAGTTATTTTTTTTACACTTAATCTGCAGCATCTTCTGCCACCATTGCCAGTGATTCATCAGGCATATCGTACCGTTTTACTTTGTGTTGGTCAAGGAAGATACGGTTGAGAGTGAAAGCCAGAGAGGCAAGCGTCTGCTCTCTGACAGCAGGTTTTAGTTGGCATTCCCATAATGTGATGGAGTGCCAGCCCATTGTCGAAAGCTTCTGTTGCACCTCCTTATCACGCTCTTTGTTCCTCAGCATCTTCTTCACCCAGAACTCCGTATTCGACTTCGGAATCTTGCAGCACTCAGAACTTCGAAGCGATGTGTAATTGACACTTTTAACTTCTTCCTCTTCACGTTCTGCCTCCATCCCATCACTTTTAACTTTTAACTCTTCACTTTTAACTTCGAGCGAAGCGAGACCGTGCCCATGCCAGAAGCATCCATTCACAAACACGCAAGTTCTGTATTTTCTTAGCACGATATCCGGTTTCCCAGGCAATCGCGAATAATTCAGCCTATAACGAAAGCCATGACTCCACAGATATTTGCGCACAATAATCTCTGGCTTCGTGTCCTTGCCACGAATGGCAGCCATATTCTGGTGTCGTTGTTCGGGAGTAAGTTTATCTGACATAATCGATTCCTATTTCCACCAATCATCATTCACACCACTTATGATGCGTACCAATTCATTCATCACAAGGCACATCTCACGACTGATGGATCCGGTTGGTGCACTTGTCGTGCCAGCCTCCTGTGACGATAGACGTGACTGAGAACTCTTGTCGTCATCATCGTGTCGAAGATTGTCATTCTTATAAACATAAGTCCAACACGACATCTGCACATGACGGTTCTCGGCTGTCGAATAAAACGCTTTGCCACCAGGTTTATAGCGATCGCTGAAACCATTATCCATCAGTTCGATAAAAGGCAGCTGTTCCAGCATCAGCTGTTTCATGATGTCGCGTTCTTTAGGGCTAACAAACGCACTGACCACCACCGCCCCCTCACGTGCAGCCTGCATCACAGCAGCTTTCTGCTGTTCAAAGAGTGCTGCATCAGCACGATGGCAGATGAGCGACACCTTGCGTTCCGCTGCCAACAAAGCACGATTGCCTACATAGTCGAGGAGTAAAGTCACCTTAAGCTCTCTCTGAGTAGTGATTTGTGCATCCATGTCACTCCCGCCAATGGGCAATCCCTCTTCTATAGTGAGACAGCAAGGGGCTTGCTGTAAGAATTGAGGAGATGCTTGTACTAGGTTCTTCTTAAGACGTTGATATACATTATACTGAAGAATTCGGCATTTCTCAGCATTACGTCCAATCCATGGATCGGCAGCCACAGCAGCAAGGGCGCGCTCTAGCGTCCAGTTCTTCGAGCTCTGATTGCGCATCACCCGAAAGCGGTCAGGCTTAGAACGGGTTATCAAGCGTTTGCGAGCATTGTTGCGGATGTATTGCCGCTTTATCTCTATCTCCTCTGCGCCAACAGCCTCCACATCATTATAGCCACGCACCATAAGGGCCGGGCCACGATAAGAGCGTGTATGGTCTTTGTCTTGCCATTCTGGCGCACGTGCGCCTTTCTCATACGTCATCTCACGCCAAGGTATGCCCAGCGTGTCCCAATAGCCATGAGTGCATCCGACCATGAATCCATAAACTATTTGTCCCAGGTGTTTTTTGTTCTCTGCCTTCAAGTGCACCAATCCATGCACATGCTCGGGCATTACCTGAAACTCAATGTTCTCTATTCCTGGATAGACAGAAGGATTGCGGTTCCAGCTCTCCTCCACCTTCTTTCCCAGTTCTGTCAGCACACATCGAGGTGCATTTGGCGTTCCATCCTCAGCATCCGGGTCACCAGCCAGATACCCTAGCACTGGCGCCTCGCCCCTTGTGTTCAGTGTCACATGAAACCACCCCTCGGTATAATCATTAAGGGGATTACGCTTCAGGGCATCCGGCGTTTCTGCATCCTTCTTGCGTATCTTGGCTATCTGTTCTGGCGTCAAAGACATTGTTGCTATTTTTTGCAAAGATAATGGTTTTTATCGAGATGGACAAGAACCATTGCGTAATATTGCAATAATTAGCCGTCAAAGACGAATGACTTTACGGAATGTTCCTACCATATTAGGTTTCTCTTCCGACTCCAGGTCGAATGACATTGGTTCGTAGTCAGGATTGAGCGGAACTAATGTAACGGACACCTTTTGTTCAACCCCATCTACAACGGCCTTCTCTCGCGTATATTTCTTTATGGTAAAGGAACCGCCATATTCGCTATCCTTGTCTGGAATTTCTGCAAGAATGATGTCGCCATTGTAGAAGGAAGTACCATAGGCAAAGACGCAATAATCTCCATCTTTAATCTTTGGTTCCATAGAGTGTCCTTTGGCTTGCACCACAAAGATGTTATCGCCATGTGGCAAACCATATTCTTCTGCATCAATCCATCCTTTCACCTCTGCCTCTTCGTTGTAGAGGAACTTGCCACAAGCTGCACGGATTGTGTAGAGAGGGATGATGTATTTGCTTTCTGCATCTTCTTCTGTTTCGTATAGGTTCAAGGACGGTAACTCTACGACCTTGGCTGCGATTATGTATTCAGGCTTAGACCTATGCTTTTCATCTTTACTAGATTGCTGTTTAAGAATGATTGCTCTCAATTCTTCAACAGAATACGGAGGTTTCCTCCGATGCACCATAGAATGACAATTCGAACAAAGTGGCACAAGTTCGTTTACAATGTCCACTACATGATTTTCTCCCATTTCAGCAACTGGATTTGTATGGTGAATTTCGATGTAGTTATGACCGATGCTACCATAAACATCCTCGAATTTCAAACCACATACAGCACATGCATACCCTTTCAACTGCAAACATAATTGTCGATTAATAGGATTACGCTCATGTGTTGTTATTGTCTTTTCGTATGTTGTACCTTCTTCCTTGCCCTCTATTGTGTAGGGAATTAGCGATAGCAACATTGCCCATAGATTGCAAACATGGTCGGCTACAACCTCAACACGATTGTCGTCATCAGGATCATAGAAGGGAAACGATTCAAAACTAATGTTGAATGCTCCCCAACTATGATCTGATGCTGTGAAATCTGATTCTTCGACTTGCTTTCCCCCAATCAACACCTTTGTCTTACAACAAATTTTATTGTTCATCTGTTGCCAATACTTCACAAACAAATCTTTACGGCTATCTGCGGCTGACTCCATGAGATGCAGAATATCTGCTGCATAATTTCCAGTATGCAGAATAAGTTTTAGACGAGAATCGCTTTTTATAAGCAAATCCATAACAACGCTGTTGGAATCATCGCCAGCGAATGTGATTGCAAATCTGTCTTCATTAACATAGTTTGCAATCTGGAATGCAACAAGGAAACGATGTTGTAGCTCAGATAATATTGATTGAGAAAAAGTCATAGTTTTACTATTCGTCTGGTAATGAACTCAAAAGTTTCTTCAGACAACGAGACACCTCGTTACGAAGTTCTTCAAATGTTTCTTTGGTTTCGTCATTACAGATACGCATTTCTGCTTCTGCAAGTGCCCAAAGGAGTGAATCCATACCAATAATCAGATTAGGGTTATCCTTATTTTGAGCATAAATCTTTTGATAGTAAGAGTGACCCATGTTAATGGAAACAGCATGCTTGCCATCCTCGTTCACAGAAGGCTCCCATAACATGCCGCCATCTATTGAGGGTACAGGTATTACGCGCGTCTGGCTCTTGTCCTGATTGACAACAATCTTGATGGTTCCAGTGGTAAATGTGTGTGTGCCATCGGTTGGTGTTACTTGTACATTTGTAGTCCCAGGAATAGGAGTAACACTTGGTGTCTGACCTGGAAGAGTTGGAGCAATAACGTCAATAGAGGTGTTGGATGGAGCATGGGTATCCCTTGATGTCTGAGTTGACGTGCTGATCTGCCCCTTTCTATAACGATCTTCCGCAAGCTTACGAGGTACCTTCAAAAAGTTTTCGAATTCATGAGACAGCTCTTCATTGAGTGTTACGGTTGACTTCTTAATATCTACCTTGAAGAAGTCATCAAAGCTAGAGTCGAACGACAAATCTACACGAAGCAGAGAGAAGTGCGGGTCAGGAGTATAAATATCCAGCCAGTCACCGTGATAAATCAATCGATCTTCGCGGTAAACATAGAAGCCCTCCATCGTGTTCTTGATCTTTGCTTTAGCGTATGCATCTTGAGTAGAGAAGAACTCTTTGCGTGGAAGCACCCAAGCTTCAACTTTGCATGAACTGATAACATCGTTTGTCAGTTCATCAGTAAGGTCATACTTCGTTTTTCCAACAAGTACTGTCCCACTCTTATCTATAGAGTTGTCCTCCAATCTGCGCATCTCAGCTTTGCAGAATGGGTCCCAAGCCTGTAGTGCTACACCATTCAAGATAATCTCCACATTACGTGTTGCGGTATAGTTCTCGTCAAGGAATCTCTGAAAAACCATAGACAAGTGGAACGCAAGATTGTTAACCAGATTATTGAAAGCCATCTGGTAGTTCTTGTAGTCTTTGTTAAGAAGGCGATCAACCTTATCCCAGATTACAAGTGTTCCCGAACCACCATCGGTTAAATCTTCCAGTAGATCAATCTCTTCGTCAAGAATCTCTCCATCAAGCAATTCCCATTCGTTTACCTCTGCTACATGGTCAAGATCCCATGTAACTTTTGAGTAATCAGAATCTTCTGTTTTTGACAAGAGAGACAGAGAGCGACAAAATGCTGTTGAAGCTGTTTTCAAACCTAATCCGAATTTGCCAAGACTATGCTGATCCTCTCTTCTACGAGAACCATAAGTCATTGCATTCTCAAGTCCCTCGGCATCCATGCCACAGCCGTTGTCTGCAATGTAGAGGTTGAGTTTGTGGTTGCCATCCATTTGCAGTACCACACTCACTTTGGACGCATTAGCTGCAATACTATTGTCAAGCACATCGGCTACCGCAGTATAAAAGGTGTAGCCTGTATCTCTGAGGCCGTCCATTACTCTGGACGCATCAGGTGTTAGAATCTTTCCCATTTGTATATTGTTTTAGTTAAATTCTACTTTCATCCAATCCTTGTTGAGTATAATAACCGTCGGTTCCACATCAATTTCGGGATCAAGAATTGGAATGTCTTCTGCCACCATTGATTCGTATTCATCATCACGAGGCATGGTATATTTCGCTGGTTTGTTGAGTTTGCTAATCTCTGTGATCTGCTCCTCTGAGTAATTCTTCACAAGGCCTATTCTTCTCATTCCGGATTCATCTAATCCGAACCATATCTTGTCACCTGAGTGAGCTTCAACCTTTCGTAAGAAGTCAATGACACGAGTCAGTCGGAACTCATTATGAGCTCGTTTTGAATCCTTACCATGGAATTTGTCGTTGTAGTAGATATATTCGAAACTCCACCTGTCGCCATCCTCATCATAGAAATCGATAGTAACACGTGGATTGAGTGTCTCTATTCCTAGGGAAGGAAACACTTCTGCTTTTGCTGCGTCCTTTGGTATGGAAATACCTGATTGGTGACTATGTGTCTCGCCAGTATCATTGCGCGACAACGTCTTGAACATTAGGAGTCTTAATTTGCTATTCATATTATATTCTCCTTTTTATATGGTGACTTTCTGAGAGCTTTTATAAGTTGCTCTCTGGATTCTGCATTTCCGGCATTGCCAACTATTGCCGTTTCTGACAATTCACGCTTCTGCTGAATCATTTCGTTTATAATCTCTTCGATTGTATCAACATAGTAGAGTCTATGCACAACAACGTTCTTTGTCTGCCCGGTTCTATAGGCACGTGCTGATGCTTGATCCTCCTTGGACGGATTCCATTCCAAGTTGTAATGAATCACATGATTTGCTGCCGTAATGTTAAGGCCTGTGCCAGCTGCAGTAGGATTTAATACAAGAACAGCTGAGCCTGTAATCGAAGAGAATTCATCAACAATCTCCTGGCGCTTGCCAGAAACCACAGAACCATCAATGTAGTTGGTATATACATTGAATCTTCGTCTTATGTCTTCAACAATGAGGTTTATCATCTTACTGAAAGAAGTGAATACAATAACCTTTTCACGATAAAGAAATATCTCTTCCAGCAGTTCACATAATCGAGCATACTTGTTGCTGAGTGTTATAGGGTCTGTTCCTACAAGTGTTGAGTCATAAACCATAGGGTGCGTACAAAACATCCTAAGCTTCTGTATCTTGTCAAGATGCATGTCTGTAAGTCCAAAATCTTCTTCAGCGGCAAGTCGACCATTCTCGTAAAAAGATGCTTCTTGTTGTGTCATTACAATGGGAACCGGAACATCGATACGTCTGGGGAGAGAATGCCCCACATCCTTGACGCGTCTTCTTATCATGATAGGTGATATAAGTTTTTCAAGCGCTTGTGCGGAATCGATGTCATCACCATAACGACCTTCAAACTCCCTCAACGAACCAAGATAATTTGGAAGAACGAAATCAACAAGAGACCATACATCAGTCATGTGATTTTCGAATGGCGTACCAGAGACTGCTATTGCCGTCTTTTTGCTGAGTCGTTTCAAGTACTGCGTACGTAATGCTCTTGGATTCTTTATGTTTTGTGCTTCATCCGTTACAATCACGTCCCAATCTATCATCTGCAGCATCGCGCTGTCTGTCTGAAGATTACTATAAGCAACAACCACTACATCATACTGCAATAAATCGTCATAGAAACGGGTTCGGTTGTTACCATGATTAACAAGGACGCTAAGTGAAGGATAGAACTTGGCTATTTCTCGTTTCCAGTTCTCAAGTAAGGAAACGGGGCAAACGACAAGACAACGAACACTACCATTCGTCTCTTTTATGTGTCCAAGTGTGGCGATTACCTGGAGCGTCTTACCTAATCCCATTTCATCACCCAAAATGCAACCACAGCCATTCTCCGCCATAAACGAGAGCCAATTCAATCCACTCTTCTGGTATGGAAACAGATTTGCTCGCAAACCTTTTGTCTCACATTCCTGATTTTCCGTAGTACGAAGGTACTCTATGTTACGATTGATGCCATCGTCTACAATTTGCACTCCATTTTGATTCATGGAGCGCATAATCTCCATGTATTGGGCGAAGGTGATATGATTGGGATTTATGGCTAACGTTGAGATGACTTCATTGAGTGTCTGGCAACAGCCGTAAACAGGGTAACAGACGTCATTGATGATAGCATAATCTGCAAATCTATTTGCTTCAACGATGAAAGGCATAGCATAGGTTTGACCACGTTTGACTACATGTAATGAGATTGACATTTCGGGCTCACTCAATGTTGTTACTACAGCTTGGCTAATTCCAATTTTCGAGATGCGGAATGGGAGTTCCGAAGCAGAAGGATACTCTGTACCCTCACAAACAAACGCACTATCATCTTTCCAGGCAATGATTTCGGCAATGCTCGGATAATAGGTTCTGCCGTCTTTAAGCGTAAGTAATATTATACCATTTTCAACATTCCACA
Organism: Bacteroidales bacterium; assembly: GCA_018064685.1. Taxonomy (GTDB): domain Bacteria; phylum Bacteroidota; class Bacteroidia; order Bacteroidales; family Bacteroidaceae; genus Physcousia. The sequence continues at coordinate 35,493 of JAGHUS010000145.1, forward strand.
TAAGTCTATTTTTTTGTTAGATTCCATGTAGTTCATAACTTGGCACGCTACCTTATAAGCCACATCAACTGTTACTGCATTACCGAATTGCTTATATGCTTGACAATCAGAAACTACTTGCGTCCATTCACTCGGGAATCCCTGGAGTTTTCGGCACTCGTTTGGCGTGAGTTTCCGGATGGCTATTCGTCTTTCTTTATCTGTTACATTGCGATCATAGTTCTTTTGGTCAGTAACGTAATTATCTTGGCTAGCACGATGCATCTTGTGCATAGTTGCTGTAAGCGTCTTTGAAATGGAAAGGTCAATTGTCGGGTTTACGATGTAGCCTTTTGTTCCTTTACCTAAGATGGTTTTGGCAACTTTTGCTGTTAGGAAGTATGCCTCTCCAACGTTTTCGTCAAGCAGGTCTTGAGTGGTAACCTCAAGTTCCTGTTTCTCTGGATAAACAAATTCAGAGGTCTTGAAGTACTTTCGATTGAAGGCAACAATGAAAATCCGGTTTCGCCTTTGAGGAATGCCATAATCCTGTGTATTGAGAATCTTTGCATTTACATCATAACCTGCGTCTTCCAGTTCTTGTTTTATGCGCGCAAAGGTTTTCCCCCCATCGTGATTGATGAGATTCTTTACATTCTCCAATACTACGACTTTGGTATCATGCTTTGTTATGATGTCCATAATTTCAAAGAAAAGCGTTCCTCGATTCTTCTCGTCATCAAAGCCCTGAAGTTTTCCCAACGTACTGAATGGCTGACAAGGAAATCCTCCAACCAACACGTCATGGTCAGGAATTTGTTCCTTGACTAACCTAATGTCTCCATGCACAATGTGGTCGTTGATGTTGGCTTTGTAAGTTTGTACGGCAAACTTATCGAAGTCGTTTGCCCAAATAGTATCAAAACCTGCATACTCAAAACCTAAGTCTATTCCACCTATTCCGGAGAACAAACTTACAAGCGTATATTTCTTTTCTGTATCTTTTATTCTTTCCATATTACCAGTTCATAGCTTTGATTATTTGCCGTTCAATATTCATCATCACGTCAACAACAATAGAGTTTCCTGCTTGTTTGTAGGCTTGCGCTTTGCTTACCTCGATTTTGTAACTGTCAGGATACCCCATGAGGCGATGAACTTCTCGCATGGTTAGATGGCGGATTCTGCCTTTTCCATTCTTTGTGTGAGTATGGACGTAGTTATTTACACTTGCTCTATAAGTATTGCCCATATTTTTTACCAAAGCCCTCGCAATAGGTAAATCGGTTTTGGCATCATAGTGCATAAAATTCTTAGTACCTGGTGAGAGAACATACTTTTCAAGAGTTTCTGAAAGGTAGTACCTTTCGTCTGGCTCTCCCTTCTTGTCGTTTACTGCTTGTAGGACACCATCAACACTCTGCATACTGCCTTCTGCAAGATTCTCTTCAAGCATGGATTGCATGGTATAGGGCACAGAACGAAGCGTATAAAGAGAGTGAGAGCCTGAAAATGGGTAAAGGGATTGTGTGTCAGTGAGTTGTGAGAGGATGAGGGTGAAGAGCTCCAAAAACGAAATGTTTACATAGGCTTAATTTCGGTTTACGTTTGGAGGTCTGGGATGATCCAGAAGTTTACAAAGGCTTGCATTGGGTTATGTGCAGGTTTAACCGGTGGCTGTGGGCTTTGCTCATGGCTTTTTTTGTACCCTGATGTGGTTGGCATGGAAGGATGGCTTGGAAGTGCGTAAAACG
>JAGHUS010000012.1 GCA_018064685.1 Bacteroidales bacterium
GGCGGCTCTGGAGGAAGCGGGTGAAGGTGGCACGACTCATCTCAACCATCCCGGCGAGCTGATGTTTGGACATGAAGATGTCAGTGTTTTTCATATAATAACACCTTTGTGTTTGACGATACAAAGATACGAAAAAATAGGCAGAATAGCAAGAAAAAACATTTTTTTCGTACCACCATTGCGTATCTACCCACAACTACTCAGCACCCTCAAGAAGGCACAAAGAGATTTGTCTCAATTTCACACAAAGGGCACGAAGAGCACGAAGATTTTAGGAGATTAAGTTTCCCTTAAAAGAACTTCGTGTGCTTCGTGCCTTCAGATTTTGCACACAACCGATGAGCAGTTATCGAATTTTACTCCCACTCGATGGTTGCTGGTGGTTTTGAGGAAATGTCATAGCATACGCGGTTGACACCCTTGACCTTGTTTATGATGTCGGTCGACACCTTGGCCATGAAGTCGTAAGGGAGATGTGCCCAGTCGGCGGTCATAGCATCGGTAGAGGTGACGGCACGAAGGGCTACAGGATTCTCATAGGTGCGCTCGTCGCCCATGACACCTACAGAACGTACATCGCTGAGGAGGATGGCACCGGCCTGCCAAATCTGGTCGTAGAGGCTTACCTCGATCTCACCATTCTCCATGTCGGCGGGCACTCCGGCTGCCAGTACACGACGTGCTTCCTCGCCCGAGAGCTTGACTTTGTAGTCGCGCAGACCGCGGATGAAGATGTCGTCGGCATCCTGCAGGACGCGTACTTTCTCGCGCGTGATGGCGCCAAGGATGCGGACTGCGAGACCGGGACCGGGGAAGGGATGACGGGTGATGAGGTGCTCGGGCATGCCAAGGCTACGGCCTACACGGCGCACCTCGTCCTTGAAGAGCCACTTGAGGGGCTCGCAGAGCGAGAGGTGCATCTCCTCGGGCAGACCACCCACGTTGTGATGGCTCTTGATGACCTTGCCGGTGATATTGAGCGACTCGATGCGGTCGGGGTAGATAGTGCCCTGGGCAAGCCAACGGACCTCGCTGTCACCCTCCTTGCTCTCGGCGATAATGCGCTTTGCCTCTGCATCGAACACTTCCACGAAGTCGCGGCCGATGATCTTACGTTTCTTCTCGGGCTCGGTGACACCATCGAGGTCGCCGAGGAACTTATCGCTGGCATCAACGCCAATGACATTGAGGCCTAGGCACTCGTAGTCCTTCATGACATCCTGGAACTCGTTCTTGCGGAGCATGCCGTGGTCGACGAAGATACAGGTAAGCTGCTTGCCGATGGCACGGTTGAGCAACACGGCTGCGACACTGCTGTCGACACCACCCGAGAGGCCGAGGATGACACGATCGGTGCCTATCTGCTCGCGCAGCTCCTTGACGGTGGTCTCGATGTAGTTGTCGGGACTCCAGTCCTGCTTGCCGCCACAGATTTCTACGACGAAGTTCTTGAGCAGCTGTGTGCCCTGAATGCTGTGGAACACCTCGGGATGGAACTGCACGCCCATGACAGGTTGATGGCCGTCGTACTGGCCCATAAGCGAAGCATCGGGACAGAAGTAGGCTGCGTTCTCTACGGTCTCGGTAGAGGCAACGACAGTGGCACCGGTGGGGATGGCGGTGATGGTGTCGCCATGGCTCATCCACACCTGGCTGTTGTCGTCGAAGCCGTCGAAGAGGGGGCATTGCTTGTTGATGGTGGTGAGGTTCTGACGACCGTACTCACGGCTGCCGGCGGGCTCTACGTTTCCGCCGTTGTTGTAGGCGATGAACTGTGCACCGTAGCAGATGCCAAGCACTGGCAGACGACCTACGAACTGGGTGAGATCGACCTTGAAAGCTTCGGGATCGTAGACGCTGTAGGGACTTCCTGCCAAGATGACTCCTATCACATCCTTATCGTCCTTGGGGAACTTGTTGTAAGGAAGGATCTCGCAGAAAGTATCCAGCTCGCGCAGACGACGGGCAATGAGCTGCGTAGTCTGGCTACCGAAGTCGAGGATAATAATTTTCTGTTGCATAGCTTTATTTAATTCATAATTTATAATTCATAATTCATAATTAACCCCTCTCTGCCTAAGGCATCTCCCCAAGGGGGAGAAGGCTGCGCGATGTGAATCAGGGGGTCAGACCCCATGATTCATTTCTGCGACAAAGATAATGTTTTTAATTGATACTTGCAAGAAAATCGACGGCTTTGTCGAGAGTATCGATCTTACCTACATCCATAAGTTGCAGATTGTTGGGCACATAGCCATGAATGTTGTACTGCGAACAGATGCTGAGGTAGAAGTCCATGATGCCGAAGCGGTCGGGCCATTGCTGCATGGGCTGGAACAGACGGGGGGAGATGACATGAATGCCCGAGAAGGCCAACATGCGATACTGCGAGGGATCGATCTGACCGTATGGCGAACGCACCTGACCGGTGTCGATATTGGTCCAACCCACAAGACGCATGTCGTCGTCGAAGAGGAGGTAGCGTGATGTCTTGCGCTCGGAAACTACCAGGGTGGCATAGCCTGCGGCGTTGCGGAAGAGGTCGGCAAGATTGAGGTTGCTGAGGATGTCGACATTATGGATGAGGACGGGATGTCCTTCGCCGTTATGGTCGGTGAAGAAGTGAGCAGCCTTCTTGAGTCCCCCACCCGTTTCGAGCAGCTCGTCGCGCTCGTCGCTGATGTGAACGGCGGTACCCTGAAGATAATCGACTATCTGGTCGGCAAAATGGTGCACGTTGACCACGATATTATCCTGCGAGGGTTGTTCCAACAGGCAGAATCGCTCCCTGTAGGCTTGGTGTGCCTCGGCATCGCGCAACTTGTCCAAGACATGCTGCAGAAGAGGCTTTCCGGCCACTGGGACAAGGGCCTTGGGCATGGTGTCGGTGAGGGGTTTAAGACGAGTGCCAAGACCCGCTGCAAAGATCATGGAGTTCATGTAGGGAGGAGTATTTGGTTGATTTTCTGTTCGCGATGCGTGACGTGTACCTCGATGCCGAACTTGCGATGCAGATGCTCGGCTACGTGCTGTGCGCTATAGACACTGCGATGCTGACCGCCGGTGCAACCGAAGCAGAACATGAGGTGGGTGAAACCGCGTTGTATGTAGCGAGCCACATGGGCATCGGCTAACTTGTAGACACTGTCGAGGAAAGTGAGTATCTCACCATCGTCCTCGAGGAAGCGGATGACGGGTTCGTCGAGTCCGGTGAGCTGCTTGTAGGGTTCGTAGCGACCTGGGTTGTGGGTGCTGCGACAGTCGAAGACATAGCCGCCGCCATTGCCACTAGTATCCTCGGGGATGCCCTTGCGATAGGAGAAGCTATAGACATCGACCACAAGCGGGCCCTTGCCATCGTACTTGGAGAACGTGGCGGGACCATCGGCGGGATGGGGCTTGTAGGGGTTGGCATCGGTGGTGCGGAAACCATCGGCGCGCTGGGCCGGTGCTTCGGGAGTGGGTGCAAACTGCGGCATATTGACCAGCTGGGTTAACACCTCGCGAAGGTAGGGATAGGGGCAGCCGTCCTCTTCGGCCAGCAGTTGGCGGAGGTTCTGGATGGCGGGAGGGATGCTTTCGAGAAAGTGCTTCTTACGCTCGAAATATCCACGGAAACCATAGGCGCCAAGCACCTGCAGGAGACGGAATAGGACGAAGAGACGTAGGCGCTGACGGAACTGCGCCTCGTTGACCTCGGTGTATTGCTTCAGCGACTGGATATAAACGCCGATGAGCTCGCGACGCAGCTCGTCGGAATAGCGGGCAGAGGCTTGCCAGAGGAAACTGGCAAGGTCGTACTGCACAGGGCCGCGACGCCCACCCTGGAAGTCGATGAACATGGGGTTGCCGTCGGCATCGAGCATGACGTTGCGTGCCTGGAAGTCGCGATAGAGAAACGACTCGCTGCTGTCGGACACGATGTCCTTGGCCAAGAGCTGGAACGAGGCTTCGAGCTTGAGTTCGTGAAAGTCGAGACCTGTGGCCTTGAGGAAGCAATACTTGAAATAGTTGAGGTCGAAGAGGACGTTGGTCTGATCCATCTCGGCCTGTGGATAGCACTGGCTGAAATCGAGTTCGCGAGCGCCACGTATCTGCAGATTGGGCAGCTGGGCAATGGTACGCCTGAGCAGTTCCTTCTCGGCCTGCGTATAGCGTCCTCCTGCCTCGCGCCCATTCTTCAGGGCATCGAAGAGTGAGAGGGAACCGAGGTCGGATTGCAGATAGCACAGACCATCGTTGCTGACGGCCAGCACCTGCGGCACAGGCAACTGACGACGCGTGAAGTGCTGTGCCAGATAGACGAAGGCATGATTCTCGTCGCGACTGGTGCCAATGACACCGATGACGCTGCTGCCACTGGCATCGGTCAGACGGTAGTACTGACGGTTGCTGCCACTGCCGGTAATGGGCTGCACGCTGGCTGGCTCGGCACCGGCATATTCCTTGTATAATTCTTTCAGTCTTTCCATTATTCCTTATTCTTCCATATCTTCATCACCTTGCCACGAACGGCAATGATGTTGATAATGCTGACAACAGCAAAGAGGGCTGCACCGAGCAGGATGGCGGGCGTAAGGCCACTGGTGTCCATCTCGGGGAACACGCTCCAAAGCATATCGAGATAGTAGTTGCGCACATAGTACAGCAACAGCAGCGAGATGATGAGCACAATGGCATTCATGCCGATGGTGAGCAGCTGATAGGGCATGCTGACCTTGGCGGGCGAATAGCCTATGAGAAGCAGGTTTTGCAGCTTCTGCGTGTTCTTCTGCACCAGAAGATAGATGCTGAGCATGAGGATGTAGAACGACAGGACGCTGATGAGCAGACCTATGGCCATGACGATGCCACTGACGATGCGCAGGAAGAACATGGTCTTGCCGGCATCGAGCTTGTCCTCGGCTATCTCATAGCCGCGCTCGGAGAAGTACTGCATGATCTTCTCGTCGGCAGGGTTCTTGACCTGCACGATGAGGCGTGTGGGAGAGTCATCCTCCTCGGGAGCGAACTTCTGGTTGCTCCACTGGATGAACTCCTCGGGAGCGAGGATGGTGTTGAGGCGGTTGCTGAAGCCTACCACCTTGCCCTTGACAATCTGCTGCTGACCATTGCCGCGCATGGCAATGTTCATCTCGACCATGCCTGCCACATCCTCGGTGATCTTGGGCAGTGACTGGCTGGGCGCAAAACCGAAGTTGTAGATGGCCAGATAGGAACGGGGAAGGATGATGGGCACAATGCCTTCCTGCTCGTCGAAATGCCAGTTGCCAGCCTGCACGTCGATGAACTCGGAAGGTACGCTCTCGAAGAACATGTCGGTGCTGAGGGCGGGCTGATTGCTCAAGCCGAAGGAGCCGGACACATGGTATTGGGTGGCAGTGAACTTACCTACCCCCTTGCAGAATGTCTGGCCTTTGATTTCACCAATCTCGCCGTCGGAGAAGGTGGAAGTGCTGCCGGTGAGTCCGCCCAACGTGGAGATGGACTTCGACACGATGAGATAGTCATTCTTGATAAAACTGTCCTCCTGCGAGAAAGCGGGTTTAACGTCCTGATAGAACTGGACGGAGAGCAACACAATGAGCATGCCCAGAAGGTTGGCAAAGAAGAAGCCAACGAGCTGGCCTATGCTGATATGCTGACGAAGTAGTTTCCAAACTAGTTTCACTTTTGCTAATATTTAATGTTGAAGATCAAAGACGGAACACCTTCTCGTAGGGCAGTTCCATGTGTTTGCCGATACTGGTGACGATGACGCCGGCACCTTGTGCCTTAGCCTCGGTCATCATTATCTCGGCCATAATGCGACTGTTGGTCTCGTCGAGATGACTGATGGGTTCGTCGGCCAGAAGGAAGTCGAAGGGCTGAACGAGGGCTCGTATCATGGCTACACGCTGCCGCTGACCGAACGACATCTTGCCGATCTTCTGGTTGATCTTATCGCCAATGCCGAGGGCATCGAACCATTCGAGTATCTGCTTCTTGTCCTTGAACTTCGTCAGGTTGTTCTTGATCTCGACGTTCTCATAGGCTGTAAGTTCGGGAAAGAGACGCAGCTCCTGGAAGATGTGCGAGAGGGAATGCTGGCGCAGCTTGACCCATTTGGAGGTGCCATAGTGCTTGGTATCCTCGTCATCGAAGAGTATCTGACCGGAATAGTCGTGACGATAGCCGATGATGTAACTGCACATCGAACTCTTGCCGGTGCCGCTATTGGCCTCGACAAGATAGAGATGGTCGCGCTCGAAGACGGCATGGGTCTTCCAGATATCACTTTGAATGTCGGTGCGATGGGCAAAGACATTGGGAAGAGCGTCTTGTAGAATTATGGAGTTCATTGTTTGATTGTATTTTAAAGGAAGTTATAGGGAAGTTATAAGGACGATACGTCTGCTGGTTGATTTTGGGGAGTAAAAGGGGACGTCAGAATATGGTCTCGACAAAGCTCTTTCCGCCACTTACCGAGAGGGAGAGCTCGGCATGGGTGGCACTGGTGACCTGGAAGGTGAGACGGTCGAAGTGAGCAAAACGGTCGCCTAACAGGATGGCTGGAATGCCGATCTGCTTCAGCACAAGACTGAGAAGGGCTGATGCATCGACCGAACCGTAGATGTAGGCGTTGCTGATGTCCTGCTTCATAGCTTCAAGACCTGTAGTGGCAGTCTTGCCTGCCATATTGCCCAGCTCGACGGAGTTGGTGAGATAGAGTAGCTTATTGTCCTTGACAGAGAGTATGGTGGGTGCCCCTATTCCACTGATGTACCATGCTCCGTCGGCCATTCGGGTGGCTTGTGCATGGGTGGGAGTGCTGGGTGCAACCTCTTCCAAAGTACTATAATCGTCGTCATAGTCTACAGCAGTCTGTGCACTGACACTGTTCATCTTCTGCACAGCGGGCTGTACGATGTCCATGATGCTGTTGTCCGACACTTCGGCTTGCACCAGATAGCCGTCCATATTAGCTGTAGGCACCTGCACCGTAACATCGCCGTTAAGACTGCCCACAGCCTGACTGATATCGAGTCCGCCCAGCATCTCGTCCAATCCGTTCTTCTGCACCACGTTGGCATACAGCTTCTTGCCGTCTACATTCATGGCAAACCATGCAAATGGCTGTGCAAGGCCGGTAGAGACGAAGGTACCGTTGAGCTTCTTCAGACCGAGATTCTCCTCGGAGAAGAGTGCCTTGGCCTTGTCGCTATTGGGCACGACATCGAGGGCCAGGATGGCTTTCTCGTTGTCGAAGTCGAGCGAGAGCATCACATTGGCATCGACATCGGTGAGGTCGGCATTGAGGAATGCCGAGAGCTGACCTTGCATCTGTTCGGGCACAGCCTTGAAGGACGAGATGAAGGCTACGCACTTGTCGGTCTGCTGAAGGGACTCGTACATAGGATTTGTCGTAATACTCTCTTCCTCGGTCTGTTCCATCATGGCCAGGATGTTCTTGCGTACATACATACCGCCACCGCTCACGGCAAGAAGGCGTTCGTCATCATAAGCAGCTACGATGTCATTCATCTGTACCCAATGGAACCCTTGCTTCTCCGAGAGCTTGGCATTAAGCGATGTGGCTTTCTTCTGGAGCAACTGAGTAAGGGCATCGGCATCGCACACCTTGGCACAGATGCCCATACTGCCATTAGGCAGATAGAAGGCATAGATGCTTTGCGACAGGTCGAGACCTGTGGTGGTGACGATATCAGCGTCGGACTCAGCATCCAAATACTCCTTAAGACCGGAGAGGTCTACATTGTGCTTCTCGACAAACGACTGAGGAGAGATGCGCAACAGTGCCACTGCGTCCTTGGGAATGACAGAGCAATATTGCTCCTTCTTGCCACCACAGCAGAAGAGGCAAAGAACAATGACAAGCGCCACGACTGCGGCACCGCCAACGATAGCTATCAATTTTTTACTCATAGAAAGAGATTTTATTAAGATTGTTTCTTCAACTGCATGATGTGTACTGCCACGAGTGCTGCCGTTTCGGTGCGAAGTCGGCTGGTGCCGAGGCTTACAGACTGGTAGCCGTGCTGCTGCGCCAGACGTACCTCGTCGATGCTGAAATCGCCCTCGGGACCTATCAGCACGGTGCAGGGACCATCGGCATCGACAACATCCTTCAGGTGCGGTTTGGAGGCACAGTCGGACAGTTCCTCTACCCCTCCCGTCACATCACTCTGGTCGTAGCAATGGCAGATGAACTTCTGACCGGGACGGTCTTGTTCAACAAAGCGACGGAAGGCTGTCATCTCGTTCACACGGGGCATCCATGCCTTATGACTTTGCTTGGCAGCCGACACTACAATCTTCTCCACTCGGTCGGTCTTCAGCACTTTGCGTTCGCTGAACTGACAGTTGAGGAAGCTGAACTCGTCGCACCCAATCTCGGTGGCTTTCTCAACAAACCATTCCGTTCGGTCGTTCAGCTTTGTAGGGGCCATGGCCAGATGCACACTGCCACGCCAAGGACGAGGTTGCTCTACCTTATTTATAATACAATAGAGGCAACGATGACCGGTGGCGGTGGTTATCTCGGCATGCACGAAATTGCCCTGACCATCCATCAGGTTCAGTTCGTCGCCCACCCCAAGACGCAACACGCGCAGTGCATGCTGAGCCTCGTCCTGAGGCAGCTCAAGGCTGTCAACATTGGGAGTATAGAAAAATCGTAATTCCTTTGCCACGGGGATTGTCAGTTTAGAGTTGAGAGTGTAGAGTTTAGAGTAGTTTATCGAGTTGAAAGTTTATCGAGTTGAAAGTTGATGAGTGGAGAGGTTTATTATGGAGAGTTGATAGGCTGAAAGAATTGATTTGAAAGCTACTCTGCACTATCTAATACTCTGAACTCATCAACTACTCTAAACTCTTAACTCAGAAAACTTTATGCTTACTTCTTCTGATGCTTGTATTTGAAGCAAATGGCGAAGAGGACTGCTACCACCAATGCGTAACCGGCAAAGATGTACCAACAGGTGCTCCAGCCAGCCAACTGCTGATGAACGTCGAGGCCTTCGGCATTGACAAACTTGTTCACTACGGCTCCAGCCACCAGCGTTCCGATAGTGGCACCAAAACCATTGGTCATGAGCATAAACAAGCCCTGCGCACTGCTGCGGATGCTCTTGTCGGTCTCCTCGTTGACAAACAGCGAACCTGAGATATTGAAGAAATCGAAGGCCACACCATAAACAATCATGGAGAGGATGAGAAGGATGACTCCGGGCATGCCGGGATCGCCCACGGCAAACAGACCGAAACGCAACACCCATGCCAACATTGACATAGTCATGACGACCTTGATGCCAAAGCGCTTCAGGAAGAAGGGAATGAGAAGAATGCAGAGAGTCTCACTGATCTGTGACAGAGAGATGAGGATATTGGCGTGTTCCACACCGAAAGTCCCGGCAAAGTTCTCGTCGGCACCGAATGCCTGGATAAAGGGATTGGCATAACCATTGGTGACCTGTAGCGACGCACCGAGCAAGAAGCTGAAGATGAAGAATATAGCCATCTTCTTCTGCTTGAACAGTGAGAAAGCCTGCAAACCCAAGGTCTCGACCCAGCTGCCCGACTTCACTTCCTTGTTGACAGGACAATTGGGCATGGTGAGAGCGTAGAGACAGAGCACAATGCTGATGACACCACTAACACCAAACTGTCGAGCATCATTCTGCATACCGCACAAGTCGACACCAATCATGGCGATGATAAAGCCGATGGTGCCGAAAATGCGAATATAAGGGAACACCTTGACGGTATCTGCCTTGACGGTATCCAACGCATTGTAAGCCACGCTATTGGCCAATGCTATGGTGGGCATGAAGAAGGCCACACTGACGGTGTAGAGCGTGAAAAGTACAGAAAACTCGGGGGCATCGGTGGACATGCCGTAATAGCATGCAGCACACATGAAGCCTCCAGCCATGAGATGGCAGAAGCTGAAGACACGCTGGGCAGGAACCCAACGGTCGGCCACAATACCCATCAACGTGGGCATAAAGATGGAGACGAAGCCCTGGGCAGCATAGAAATAACCAATCTGGTCGGGCATACCAGCACCAAACAAATAGGAGCCCATAGACGTGAGGTAAGCACCCCATACAGCGAACTCCAAAAAATTGAGCACTATCAGTCTTAGTGCCAATGGAAATACACTTTTGTCTTTCATATATTTTTTTACGGTTTTACGGTTGTACGGTTTTGAGGTTTTAAGGGGTTTACGGTTGTACGGTTGTACGGTTTGACGGTTTTGAGGTTGTGTGGTTATTCGGTTTTACGGAGATAACGTTCGCAAGTTACATATAATCTGAATACCTAAAAACCTAAAAACCTTATAACCTTATAACCGAAAAACCTAACGACCTCACTCCACATATAATACCAGTCCCTTCAGGTACTCGCCCTCAGGATGATAGATGTTGATGGGATGGTCGGCAGGCTGATGCAGCTGGTGCAGGATGCGTACACGACGCTTGGCAATGGCAGCTGCCGTGAAGACGGCACGACGGAAATCGTCCTTATTGACGGCCTGCGAACAACTGAAGGTGAAGAGGATGCCGCCTGGCTGTATCTTCTCGAAAGCCTTTTGGTTGATCTTTGTGTAGCCCTTCAAGGCATGGCGCAAGGCGTCTTTGTGCTTGGCAAATGCAGGAGGATCGAGAATGATGAGGTCGTAGTTGCCACCCATCTCGTCGAGATACTTGAAGGCATCGGCAGCATAGGCTTCGTGACGAGTGTCGCCGGGGAAGTTGAGCTCGATGTTGGCATTGACAAGGTCGACAGCCTTGGCGCTACTGTCGACAGAGTGTACCAGTTTGGCATCGCCACGCATGGCATAGACGCTGAATCCACCGGTATAGCAAAACATATTGAGCACGCTTCTGCCCTTTGAGTAATGCTCCAACAGAGAGCGGTTATCGCGCTGATCGACAAAGAATCCCGTCTTCTGCCCCTTCAGCCAGTCGATGTGGAACTTCAGTCCATTCTCGAGAGCCACATTGTCGGTGGCATTGCCCAACAGGAAACCATTCTCCTGTCCCAGCGCAGCCTTGAAGGGAAGCGTTGTCTCGCTCTTGTAGAAGATGTTCTTAAGGCTGTCGCCCAACACATTCTTCAGTGCCTTGGCCACTTCCTCACGGCATACGTGCATTCCCACACTGTGGGCCTGCATCACGGCTGTCTCGCCATACACATCGACCACAAGGCCTGGCAGGTTGTCACCCTCGCCATGCACCAGTCGGTAGGTAGTGTTGTAGGGATTGCCTGCCACGCCGATGGCCAGACGGGCGTTGTAGGCCTGCTGCAGCTTGTCCTGCCAGAAAGCCACGCCGATGGGCTCGTCCTGAAAACTGAGCACACGCACGGCAATGCTGCCTATCTGCCAATGTCCCACGGCAATAAACTCACCCTCGGCTGTGACAACCTTCACGATGTCGCCCTCGGTAAGCTCGCCATCGATGTGATGAATGGCTCCCGAGAAAACCCAGGGATGAAAGCGGCGAAGGCTCTCGTCCTTACCTCTCTTCAGATATATTGTCTTTTCCATATTATATTTATAGTCTCATCCTAAAAATAGATTCTGCTACGGCTTTTTCAAAATTCTGCTAGACTTTTTCTGAAAAACTGCTACGTCTTTTTCAAAATTCCGCTAGACTTTTTCTAAAAAACTGCTACGTCTTTTTCAAAATTCCGCTAGAGCATTTTTTCAGCAAGCCAGATCCTCATCATCGACCTCATCGACACGATCCACTACATAGTCGCCTGTGACTTTCAGTCGCATCAGCTCATCGTACATCCTGACACAGGCCCAGGCATCGATGGCGGCATAGGCCTGCTGCTTTTCGTTGAGCGAGTCGGCCTCCCAGTTCGTCAGCCTTTGCGACTTCGATATCTTCTGACCAAAAATATTGGCGTACAGCTTCTGCAGACTCATATCGTCGATGCCGAACTCCTTGACAAACTTCTGCAACTCGATGAACGTGCCAGGGGTGAAAGCCCTGCGGCGCTTCAGCTGCGAGAGGTCGTCCTGCCACGAGAGGCCCACCTTGACAACATTGTTGTCGGAGAGCAAGCGCACCACTGAATCGGGCATTCCGATGCGATTTAAGCGAAAGAGGAAACAGGTATCGTGCGTGCTGACCTGCAACAGAGCCACCTTGTTCATGCCGCGTCCTTTCTGGAAGGATGGCTTCGTCTCGGTGTCGAAACCCAGCACAGGCTGGCGTAACAGATAGTCGACAGCACGAGCAGCCTCCTCGGCACTTATGACAGTGATAATGCGACCTTCGAAATGCACAACAGGCAGTTCGTTCAGCGCGCCCTTATCGAACTTATTCTTCAAAATCTTCATCGTCAGTATCCTTTATGGCATACTTCATGTGATGCAGTCGGGTCAATGCGTCCAACAAGCTCTGCCCCCAGTACAGTTCGAAACTGTCGGTAAGCGACCACAACGCATCCTGCATACAATCCTCCAAACCGCTCTGATAGGTGGCAAGGAAGTTGCGGACAGGCTGATAGACATCAGCAAGCTGTTCCGACACACGTCGCCATTGCGTCTCATCGGTCTGCATCATCTCGTCATAGACCACAGCCAGATATTCGTCCGTGTCGCCCAACACAGCCGCAAGCGTGCCACGAACGTACTCATAGTCCTGCTCGGTGACTTGTTCGTCGGGCAGGAAGGAACCGTCGCTCTCCACTCTGGGAAGCAATTCGGCCTTCAGATAGAGCAAGGGAATAAGTTTGAGAAGCGTATCGGCAAGCTCCTTGCGAGGATGCTCGGAACACTGCTCCAAAAGCGCACAAAATTTCACAGCAACCTGAGCAAACTCGAGCACATTATGCTGGTAAATGATTTTGTCTGAATTGTGAGCCATCGAAATGATTTGAATGTTTTATGCCTTTTTGTTTGACAAAGTTACAAAAAGTTTCAATAAAACGACCCTTAATCCATTTTTTTTTGCTAATTTTGTGCACTTAAAAGCGTAAAAGATTATATGGCTACAACAAATACAGATAAGAAAAAGACAACAACAACCAAGAAAACGGCAAGCGCAGCAACACGCAAAAAAGGTGCTGCCAGCCAGAAATCGGGCTCGAGCAAATACGAGTTCGACACGCTGGCCGAGGAGAAAAACCGACAGAAAGACTACTTCTGTTTTGGCGGTGGCGCACTGCTCTGCCTCTTCGCCATCTTCGCCTTCCTGGCCATCATCAGCTATATTTTCACCGGCATGGACGACTACACCTATATCACCACTGATGGTGGTAGCGAGAAGGGATG
The DNA here is from genome assembly GCA_018064685.1 of Bacteroidales bacterium. Lineage (GTDB taxonomy): Bacteria > Bacteroidota > Bacteroidia > Bacteroidales > Bacteroidaceae > Physcousia. The sequence continues at coordinate 13,295 of JAGHUS010000012.1, forward strand.
TGGCAACTTCATGGGAACCATCGGTGCGTATGTGGCGTATTTCTTCGTAACGAAATGCTTTGGATATGCTGCTATCTTCCTGACAGTCTTCATCTTTGCCATCGGACTTCGCATCATGTACATCGGCGAAAAGAAGGATGAAAAGCAGGAGAAGAAGGGCAAGAAGGGCAGCAAAACGGCACTTGCAAAGGATGATGACGAGGAGAACGAAGTGGCTGAGAAAGAGAACCCAGTATTCAAGATACGACTGTGGAAATGGTTTGTCAATTGTGGCATCCTTACCATCTGGGGTTCGGTCTTTGTGGCTGGCATCACCCTCGACATATTCGACGAGACCCTGCTGAAGGCGGGAGGTGCCATAGGCGAAGGATGGGTGCAAGTGCTGGACAGCAACGTGGGTAAATTCTTCCGATACATCATCCTGATTGCCATTGCCATAGCCTACCTGTGCTACCTCAGTAGCGAGACCATCAACATCATCCGCCGAATGGTGAGAAAACCCGTAGAGATGATTCACGACAAAGTGGTGGGAGGAGACAACGATAACGATGACGATAACGATGACGACGAAGAAGTGACCATCGACCCCGAAACGGGTGAGGTGCTTGGCACTATAAGCGACGACGAACGACGCTATGACCCTGACACGGGCGAACTGCTGCCACAATACGCCAACAGCAAGGACGAAGAGGCTATGACGTGGGAGTTCAGAGGCGGAGAGGATGGTCCTGACCACCCCACACTGATGGAAGAGAACCTGGAAAAGGCCATCGACCAGCACACTGCCACCACGATCGTATTCACGGTGGAAGGTCAGGAGAAGACAGAAGGCGAGCAGGAAATCGAGGAGGGCAAGCAGCTCGAACTGTTCGACAATGCTAACTTCGGCGTTTCGACTGGCGTAGAAGAGGAAAAGGCTGAAAGCAGCACGATCACTGACAACAACGCCGAGCAAGAAGAGCAGGATCAACGGACCATCGAGAATGCCGACATGCAAATAACAATAGGTAAGGAAAATGAGGCTGCCGAGCTGACCGACCAGGGAGCATTGGAACCCTACGACCCAAAGCTGGACCTCGAGAACTACCACTACCCCACACTCGACCTGCTGAAGCATTACGACATCGACACTCGCGCCATCGACATGGAGGAGCAGAACATGAACAAGAACAAAATCATCACTGTTCTGCGTAACTTCGGCGTGGAGATTTCGAGCATCAAGGCCACCGTGGGCCCCACCATCACACTGTATGAGATAACGCCGGCTCCGGGTGTACGCATCGGCAAGATTCGCAACCTAGAGGACGACATCGCCCTTAGCCTTGCCGCACTGGGAATCCGCATCATCGCTCCCATTCCCGGCAAGGGAACCATCGGTATCGAGGTGCCCAACGCCAAACCACAGATTGTGTCGATGGAGAGCGTCATAAACTCGAAGAAGTTCCAGGAGTCGGAGATGGAACTGCCCATGGCTCTGGGTAAGACCATCACCAACGAGATATTCATGGCCGACCTGGCCAAGATGCCTCACCTGCTTGTGGCTGGTGCTACGGGTCAGGGTAAGTCGGTCGGCCTGAACGCCATCATCACCTCACTGCTCTACAAGAAGCATCCAGCCGAACTGAAGATTGTGATGGTCGACCCCAAGAAGGTGGAGTTCAGCGTCTACTCTCCTCTTGTCAACCACTTCCTGGCACAGGTAGAGGGAACGGAAGATACCGACGAACCTATCATCACCGATGTTAACAAGGTGGTGCAGACACTCAAGAGCCTCTGCCTGGAGATGGACACTCGATACGACTTGCTGAAGAAGGCAAGAGCGCGCAACGTGAAGGAGTACAACGAGAAGTTCAAATCGCGCCAGCTCAACCCCAACAACGGACATAAGTTCATGCCGTACATCGTGGTCATCATCGACGAGTTTGGCGACCTCATCATGACGGCAGGCAAGGAGATTGAGCTTCCCATCGCACGTATCGCACAGCTGGCTCGTGCCGTGGGTATGCACATGATCATTGCCACGCAACGTCCTACCACCAACATCATCACGGGTACCATCAAGGCTAACTTCCCCGCTCGTGTGGCATTCAAGGTTAGTTCGATGATCGACTCGCGCACCATCCTCGACCGCCCCGGTGCCAACCAGCTGGTGGGTAAGGGCGACATGTTGTTCCTGGCTGGCAACGAACCCGTGCGTGTACAGTGTGCCTTTGTCGACACACCCGAGGTGGAGGCCATCAACAACTTCGTGGCTTGTCAGCAGAGCTACCTGAATCCATTCCCCCTACCCTACGTCGAGGTGGAAGGTGCCGAGGGTGGTGCTCCCGACGTGGACATGAACCAGCTCGACCCGATGTTCGAGGAGGTGGCTCGTCTCATCGTCTCTACACAGCAGGGCAGCACCTCGATGATACAGCGCAAGTTCAGCATTGGCTACAACCGCGCCGGACGCCTCATGGACCAGCTCGAAGTGGCAGGCATCGTGGGTCCTGCACATGGATCAAAGCCACGCGAAGTGCTGTGCCAGTCGGACATCGACCTGCAGAATATACTGATGGAACTACACTAACTAGTTCACAATTCACAGTTCATAATTCACAATTCATAATTCACAGTTCATAATTCACAATTCATAATTCATAATTCATAATTGGGCTGCGCGATACTTCACTCCCCCCCTTAGGGGCTGTGGGGCATCCTTCTCTAGGAGGTCCGCTAATTCATAATTTACCCTCAAGCTGAATATAAAAACTGAAATATATGAAGAAGATTATCACTTGCCTTTCGGCCGTACTGTTTATGCTTCCCGCCTTTGCCCAGAAAGATGCTGCGGCAAAAAAGGTGCTGGACAAGACTGCTGCCACACTGACATCAATGAAGGCTATAAAAACCAATTTTGAGATTACAAGTTTTGCCGGAAATACAGCTCAAGGCACAACAAGCGGCGTTATGTATCTGGATGGCAACAAATACAAAACAGAATGCCCAGAACTGATAACATGGTATGACGGCAAGACGCAATGGGCCTATGTACCTGAGAATGACGAGGTAAACGTGTGTACACCCACAAAGGAGGAACTGCAGACAACCAACCTGTATGCCTTCGTCGGACTTTATAAAAAGGGTTATAACTACACCATGACCGAGCAGAGCAGCAATGGCAAGAAGACATACGAGATACGACTGACAGCCGAGAACAAAGGGGCCGACATACAGGAGGCACGCATCAACGTGGATGCCAACTACATCCCCTTCTCCATCCGCATACGTCAAGGCAGCAAGAACTGGACACGCATCAGAGTGTCGAATCTGCAAGGAAAACAGAAGTTTGCGAAGGACACCTTTACCTTCCCAACCTCAAAGTATCCTACTGCCGAAATCATCGATCTGAGATAAATAGTAAGTAATCATTATTTGGTAAATGTTCAAGTAAGTGCCTTTCGATTGAGGCCATTTACCTGGCAAGAGAGTGCCGACAATTACCACGAACAATTCAAGGAAAATAGAATTATGAATCACCACAAACTAGTTATTCTGGGCAGCGGCCCTGCTGGCTATACAGCGGCCATCTACGCCGGACGTGCCAATCTATCACCCGTACTGCTCGAGGGCATACAGCCTGGCGGTCAGCTTACCATCACCACTGAGATAGAGAACTTCCCCGGCTTTGCCGAAGGGATCGATGCCAACGAACTGATGGACCAGATGCGTCAGCAGGCTGAGCGTTTTGGCACGACCATCTTGTCAAACATATGTCTGAAATGCGACCTCAGCAAGGCTCCCTATCATCTATGGCTTGACGATGAGACAGAAATGACCTGCGACTCGCTGATCATCGCCACTGGTGCCACTGCCAAATATCTTGGTTTGGATGACGAGAAGAAATACATGGGACAAGGTGTGAGCGCTTGCGCTACTTGCGACGGATTCTTCTACCGCAAGAAGGTGGTAGCCGTAGTGGGCGGTGGCGACACAGCATGCGAGGAGGCTAACTACCTGGCAGGTCTGGCCTCGAAAGTATACCTCATCGTACGTAAGGATTATCTGCGTGCCAGCCAAATCATGCAAGATAGAGTCCTCAACAACCCAAAGATCGAGGTCTTGTTCCTGACCAACACCCTGGGCCTGTACGGCGAGAATGGTGTAGAAGGAGCACACCTTATTTATAATAAAGGGGGCGAGGACGAACGCGAATACGACCTGCCCATCGACGGTTTCTTCCTGGCCATCGGTCACAAGCCCAACAGCGAGATATTCCTGCCATGGGTAAAGATCAACGAGAATGGCTACATCATGACCGAAGGCGACAGTCCGCGCACAGGCATTCCAGGCGTCTATGCTGCCGGCGACGTGGCCGACCCACACTACCGCCAGGCTATCATCGCAGCAGCAAGCGGTGCAAAATCGGCCATGGAGGCAGAGAAGTATCTGCAAGGAATATAACGATAAGAATCAGTCTATTAATCGGACTATAACAACAGACAAAACATACCCGAAGGCGCTGTCAAGGTGAAAACGACACACAATGCCACACAATTTGCACGTTATTAGCAAGAAAACTGCACGAAATGTTTGGTCATATCAAGAAAAAAACGTACCTTTGCAGCCGATTTGAATCCGAAGGGGCTCAATTAAGAGGTGGCACAATGCCGCACGCCTTCCGGAAAAACCCGTTTAATACATAAATAAAATGTACGCAATCGTAGAGATTAACGGTCAGCAGTTCAAGGCAGAAGCCGGCAAGAAGCTTTTCGTACATCACATCGTTGATGCAGAGGCTAATGCTACTGTTGAGTTTGAGAGAGTGTTGTTAGTTGACAACGAGGGCAGCATCACCGTAGGTGCTCCTACCGTTGAAGGTGCAAAGGTAGTTTGCGAGGTAGTTTCTCCCCTGGTTAAGGGCGACAAGGTACTCGTCTTCCACAAGAAGCGTCGCAAGGGCTATCGCAAGCTGAACGGTCACCGTCAGCAGTTCACCGAGTTAACTATCAAGGAAGTTATTGCTTAACAATTTAATTGGAGGAACAAGAAATGGCACATAAAAAAGGTGTTGGTAGTTCTAAGAACGGCCGCGAGTCAGCAGCTCAA